>NZ_JBDJLB010000005.1:0-287000 GCF_039673155.1 Stenotrophomonas sp. TWI1149 | reverse complement strand
GGCGGGTGGCGGGACCCGCGGACCCGGGGGGCGCCGGGTCCCCCCCCCCCGCGCCCGGCACTACATCACGACGGCGGGCGCACAGGCGCCCGCGGCGATTACTTGAACTTGTAGACCACGTTCATGGTGGTCAGCGTATCGGTCTTGCGCTTGTCTTCGGCGACGTCGCTGTTGTGGCGCGCCTGCCAGCCGGCCTTCAGCGCCAGGTGCTCGTTCATGCTCACCGACACGCCGAAATCGTTCTGCGCGAAGGTGTTGTACGAACCCGATTCGACCAGCAGCGTGTTGACCAGATCGGTGTTCGGGGTCAGCGTGTACTTGAGATCGAACAGGCCACGGCCGATCAGGCCGGTGCGGGTCGCATCGTCTTCGGTGTTGTGGGTGCGGCGCACACCGGGGCCGATCTGCGCGTCCATGTAGAAGCGTTCGCCGTCGATAATCCGGGTGCCGTAACCGAGACCGAACGAACTCTGGCGGTCGTAGGTGGCGAAATCGTCGCGCTCGTAACGCAGCGTGGCGGTGATCTGGCGGTGTTCGCCCAGCTGCAGCGCGCTGCCGGCACTGCCGGTGTAGCGGTTGGCGGTGGTGTTGCGGCGGCGGATGGTGGTGCCGTCGTCGTTGGTATCGGTGTACTCCGAGCGCGAGCGCAGGCCGAACAGGTCCATGCTGTGCACCCAGTCATCGTCGGTGTAGCGCAGGCGCAGACGACCGTTGAAGCTCTCGGTATTGCTGTTGCCACGGGCCGAGGCAAAGCCCAGTTCACCACCACTGCCGCTCCAGGGGGAGGTCATCGCCGCCAGTTCGGCAACGTCCTGTGCATAAACCGCCGGGGCGCAGAGCAGCAGGGGAACAAGCAACGAAACGCGCAGGGACATCAACGGTTCTCCGTGATCGGACAAGGGGGAGGGACAACAAGGGGGGGATGATACTTGATGCGTTCTGCGTCACATTCGGCGGCGGGCCCCGGCTTTAGGGCCCGTTCGGCCTTGATCCCTGTTCAGGGAACGTCGATCCGCAGCGAGGCATCGTCGAAGCGCGAATAGGTCACGGTGATCCGGAACGGCTGCCCGTTGGTCTGGCCCTTGCGTTCGATCTGCACCGGCAGGCCCTGGGCATTGACCCAGTAGAGCAGGCCATCGGGCGCGGCGGTCGCGTGGCGCACCTCGTATTTGTGGGCGCGCTGGCCGCCGGCGCGTTCTTCGCCGAGGTCGCGCACCTGCAGCTGCGCCGGCTCCAGATCCGCCGGCAGCGGACTGCGCCACTGGGCCAGCATCCCTTCGGGCACCGGGACCTGGCGCACTTCGCCGGCGCGCTGGAGGAAGAAGGTGCCGCCGATGATCGTCTGTGGGCCATCGTCGGTGATCAGACGGTAGCGGTCCGGGGCCACGTAGTCCATCTGCGCTTCCAGCGCGCGCGGGCCCTGCATCTTCATCACCGCGTGGAAGCTGCGCAGCTGGCCGAAGCGCTGGCTGGCGGCCAGCACGGTGCCGACCGGGTCGGCGGCCGGTGACGTCGCGGCAGGTACGCTGGCCGCGGGCGTTTCAGTGCGCTCACAGCCCCCCGACAGCAGGGCGGCGGCGGACAGGGCAAGGGCGGGCAACAGGCGCATGACGGGCAGCAGCAGGCGATGGGGGCCCCACGATAGCCGAAGATGCCGCCGAAGCCGCCACAACGACGGCGACTCGGACATAATCGGGTCATGGACCGATATGAACGCATCAACGCCCTGCACCGCCTGCTCAAGTCCGCCCGTTATCCGGTAACGGTGGCGGCACTGCAGGAAAAACTGGAGTGTTCCCGCGCGACTGTCTACCGCGACCTGGCCTTCCTGCGCGATGCGCTGATGGCCCCGGTGGAAGGCGATGGCGAGGCGGGATTCCGCTACCAGGCCGACGAAAGCGACCGCTTCGAGCTGCCGGGGCTGTGGCTCAGCTCGGAAGAACTGCACGCGCTGCTGGCCTCCCAGCACCTGCTCTCGCGCACCGGTGGGGGCGTGCTGTCTTCGGTGCTGGCCCCGCTGCAGCAGCGCATCGAAGGCCTGCTGGCGGCACAGGCCGGCGTCTCGACCTGGCCGGTCGACCGGGTCCGGGTCATCCCGCACCGCGGCCGCAAGTTCGATGAAGCCAGTTTCCGCGCGGTGGCCTCGGCGGTGCTGGAACGCAAGCAGCTGGCGTTCGAGTACCGGGCCCGCTCCACCGACGAGGCGACCCAGCGCACCGTGTCGCCGCAGCGGATGACGCATTACCGCGACAACTGGTACCTGGATGCCTGGGACCACGGCCGCGAGGGCCTGCGCAGCTTCGCGGTGGACCGCATCTACAAGGCACGCGTGATCGATACCACCGCGCGCGACGTGGACGAGACCGAGCTGGACGAGCAGCTCGGCGCCAGCTACGGCATCTTCTCCGGTCCGCCCAAGGGCTGGGCCACGATCGTGTTCAGTGCCAAGGCCGCGCGCTGGGTGGCCGATGAGCATTGGCATTCCAAGCAGCAGGGCCGCTTCCTGTCCGATGGCCGGTACGAACTCAAACTGCCTTACAGCGTTTCGCGCGAGCTGTTGATGGATGTCCTGCACTACGGCTCGGACGCGGAAATCGTCGAGCCGGTGATGCTGCGCGAACAGGCCAAGGCGCTGCTGGCGCTGGCGCTGACCAGCTACGAGTAAGCCGGCCGGGCCGGCATCGGCTCATGCCGTGGGGTCATATGCCCCGGATTCCGCAAGGGCCGGGGCGTGCGGTATCGTGGGGCGTTGCTGCCCCTACGGATTCCGCTGCCCCCATGAAAAAGTACCTGCTGCTCCCGTTGCTCGCCGCCTCGCTGGCCCTGGCCGCCTGCGGCAAGCCGGCCAATGACTCCAAGAAGCTGGTGGTGGCCGCGACCGCCGTGCCGCACGCCGAGATCCTCGCCGTGGTCAAACCGATCCTGGAGAAGGAAGGCCTGACCCTGGACGTGCGCGTGTTCAATGACTACGTGCAGCCCAACGACCAGCTGGTGCAGAAGCAGGTCGACGTGAACTACTTCCAGACCGAGCCCTACCTGGACGCGTACAACCGCGACCGCAAGACCGACCTGGTCAAGGTGATCGGCGTGCACATCGAGCCCTTCGGTGCGTACTCGCGTCGTTTCAAATCACTGGATGCGCTGCCCAACGGTGCCGATGTGGTGATCCCCAACGACCCGAGCAACAACAGCCGCGCGCTGATCCTGCTGCACAAGGCGGGTGTGATCACGCTGAAGGATCCGACCAACGCACTGGCCACCCAGCGCGACATCATCGCCAACCCGAAGCAGCTCAAGTTCCGCGAGCTGGATTCGGCGATGCTGCCGCGCGTGCTGGACCAGGTCGACCTGGCCCTGATCAATACCAATTACGCGCTCGATGCCGGGCTCAACCCGACCGAGGACGCGCTGGCGATCGAAAGCAAGGATTCGCCGTACGTGAACTTCCTGGTCGCGCGTCCTGACAACAAGGACGACGCCCGCGTGCAGCAGCTGGCCAAGGCCCTGACCGGTCCGGAAGTGAAGGCTTTCATCGCCGAGAAGTACAAGGGCGCGGTCCTCCCGGCATTCTGACCGGCGCCCGGGCGAGCCGACCAACGGTCGGCTCCTACCGGGGGTAGAGCCACGCCCCGCGCGGCAATGACCGCCGACGCGGGCGTCACCCCACGCGGAACCCCATCGTCGCGTCTACCGCCTGCTGCCAGCCGGCGTACAGCGCCTCGCGCTGGTCCGCCGGCATCTGCGGGGTGAAGCGTCGGTCCACCGCCCATTGGTCGGCGATCTCGGCCCGGCTGCTCCAGAACCCGGTGGCCAGCCCGGCCAGGTACGCTGCGCCCAGCGCGGTGGTCTCGGCCACCTGCGGGCGCAGCACGGGCACGCCGAGGATGTCGCTCTGGAACTGCGCCATGAAGTCATTGGCGATCGCACCGCCGTCGGCGCGCAGTTCCTTCAGCTCGATCCCGGCGTCGGCCTGCATCGCCGCCAGCACATCGCGGGTCTGGTAGGCCATCGATTCCACCGCGGCGCGGATGAAATGCTCCTTGGTGGTGCCGCGGGTCAGGCCGAACATCGCGCCGCGGACATCACTGCGCCAGTACGGTGCACCCAGCCCGACGAAGGCCGGCACCAGGTACACACCGCCGTTGTCGGCAGCGCGCTCGGCGTAGGCCTGGCAGTCGCTGGATTTGCCGAACATGCGCAGCCCGTCGCGCAGCCACTGCACGACCGAGCCGGCGACGAAGATCGACCCTTCCAGCGCGTACTCCACGTGCCCATCGATACCCCAGGCGATGGTGGTGAGCAGGCCATTCTCGGAAGTAACCGCCTTGTCGCCGGTGTTCATCAGCATGAAACAGCCGGTGCCATAGGTGTTCTTGGCCATGCCCGGTTCGAAGCAGGCCTGGCCGAACAGCGCGGCCTGCTGGTCGCCGGCGATGCCGGCGATCGGCAGGTGCTGATCGAAGAAGAACTGCGCCTGGGTGGTGGCGTACACCTCGCTGGAGCTGCGCACCTGCGGCAGCATCGCGCGCGGGATGTTGAACAGCGCCAGCAGCTCGTCGTCCCACTGCAGTGCATGGATGTCGAACAGCAGCGTGCGCGCGGCATTGGTGACGTCGGTGACGTGCGCCTGGCGACCACTGAGGTTCCAGATCAACCAGCTGTCGATGGTGCCGAACAGCAGTTCGCCGCGTTCGGCCCGCGACTGCGCGCCCTCGACATGATCGAGGATCCAGCGGATCTTGGTCGCCGAGAAATACGCATCGATCAACAGCCCGGTCCTGCGCCGGATCAGCGGCTCGTGGCCGGCGGCCTTGAGCTGTTCGCAGATCGCGTGGCTCTGCCGTGACTGCCATACCACCGCGTTGTGGATGGGCTGGCCGGTGGCCTTGTCCCAGACCACGGTGGTCTCGCGCTGGTTGGTGATGCCGATGCCGGCGATCGTGCGCGGGTCGACCTGGTACCGGTTCAGCAGCTCGGTGATCGTGGTGTAGACGCTGGTCAGGATGTCGCGCGGGTCATGTTCGACCCAGCCCGGCTGCGGAAAAATCTGGGTGAACTCGCGTTGCGCGCTGCCGGCGATGCGCCCGGCGCGGTCGAACAGGATGGCGCGCGAGCTGGTCGTGCCCTGGTCGATGGCGAGCACGTAGTGCTTGTCCATGGTCTGCTCCGTGGAAACCGATGCCTTGCGGCGTGCATGCATACAGCCTACGGCATCGAAACACGCGCCTGCAGGGTGGCCGCCAATGCCGCGTGCTGGCCGGCATCCAGGCGCAGGCCGAGATGGCTGCGGCGCCACAGCACGTCGTCGGCGGTGCACGCCCATTCGTGCGCGATGAGGTAGTCCAGTTCGCGGTCGTGAAGGCCGCCGCCGTGGTCCTGGCCCAGCGCCTCGAGCGTCTGTGCACCCGCGAGCAGCCCACGCGCACGGGTGCCATAGCTGCTGGCCAGGCGCTGCAGCAGGGCAGGCGGCAGGCGAGGGTGGTCGTGCTGCAACGTGCCCGCCACCTGGGCGGCATCACCGCCATCGCCACCCGGCAGCGGCGGTCCACCGGCCGTCCACGCCGGCCCCATCTCCGGCAGCGAAGGCAAAAGGCGCCCAAGTGCTTCCTCGGCCAATGCGCGGTAGGTGGTGAGCTTGCCGCCGAGTACGCTCAGCAGCGGCGCGCCGGCGATGTCCAGTTCCAGCCGGTAGTCGCGGGTGACCCGAGAGGCATCCCGGTGATGGTCGGCCAGCAGCGGGCGCACCCCGCTGTAGCGCCAGACGATGTCCTCGGCGCGCACCGGGCGGCGGACGAAGCGGTTCACCGCATCGAGCAGATACGTTTCCTCGTCCGCACGCGGCCGCACCTGCGCCGGGTCGCCGTCGTAATCGGTATCGGTGGTGCCGATCAGCGTGAAATCCTGTTCGAAGGGGATCGCGAACACTACGCGCTGGTCGGGTTGCTGGAACACGTAGGCGCTGTCGTGTGCGAACAGCCGCGGCACCACCAGGTGGCTGCCCTGCACGAGGCGCAGCCCCAGCGGCGCATCCAGCCCCGCGCGTTCCAGCACCGTGCCGGCCCACGGGCCACTCGCGTTGACCACGCAGCGGGCACGGATCCGCTGTACATCGCCATTGGTACGGCGCAGCACAGCCCACCAATGGTCGCGGTGGCGGATCAGTTGTTCGCAACGGGTGCGTGTGCGGATGTCAGCGCCGCGCTCATGTGCATCGAGGGCGTTGAGCAGCACCAGCCGCGCGTCGTTGACGCGCGCATCGGCATAGGTGAAACCGGTCCGGTAGTTCGCCTGCAGCGCCGCACCACGCGGGTCGTGCTGCAGGTCGATGCGCTGCGACGGCGGGAAATGAGGATTGGCCTGCCCGAGGTGGTCATACAGCCACAGGCCGGCACGCAGCATCCAGGCTGGGCGCAGATGGCGCGCATGCGGCAGCACGAACGTGGTGGGCGCGATGAGATGGGGTGCCAGCCGGCGCAGTGTTTCGCGCTCGTTGAGCGCCTTGCGCACCAGGGCGAACTCGCCCTGCTGCAGATAACGCAGGCCGCCATGGATCAGCTTGGTGCTGGCGCTGGAGGTGTGGGCGGCCAGATCATCCTGCTCGCACAGGCATACCGAGAGGCCGCGCCCGGCGGCATCCCGCGCGATACCGGCGCCGTTGATGCCGCCGCCCACCACCAGCATGTCGAAGGATTCGCGCATCGGCTCCCCGGGGCGGACCGGCGGGGTCCGTCGTGAGGGCCAGTCTCGGCCAGCGGCCGGCAACGCCCGATGAAGGTCGCGGCCCCACAACGACAACGGGCCCGCGAGGGGCCCGTTGTGCGTACTGCGTGGTGCGGAACGGCGTGCTTAGAAGCGCGCGCCGATGCCGAAGCCGACGGTCCACGGATCCAGCTTGGCCTTGTCGCCGGTGCCTTCGCCGTTGACGGTCAGCTCCGGGCGCGAATGCATGTAGCGGGCATCGGCGCGGGCGAACCAGGTGCTGTTGATGTTCATGTCCACGCCGACGGTGCCGATCGCGCCCTTGGCGGTCTTGACGCCGATGTGGCCGATGTCGCTGGCGAGGTCTTCATTGCTGAAGTTGGACTCGTAGTAACCGGCGCCCACGAACGGACGGAACACGTTGTCGGCCTGGCCGAAGTGGTACTGGCCGCTCAGCGCGATCGGCTGCTGCTCGACGGTGCCCAGGCGGGCGCCATCGGTGCCGCGCACGCGGTGGTCGAACTTGTCGGCTGCGCCCCACAGTTCCACGGCCCAGTTGTCGTTGATGTAGTAGCTGAAGCTCAGGGTCGGGGCCGGGCCGCCGTCCACCTTGCGCACGCCGTCAAGCGGATCGTTCTTCGGCTGCAGCAGCGAAACGCCGCCGACCACGGCGAAGTGCTTGCCGGACGCGGTATCAACAGTGCTGTCCTGCGCGAAAGCAGCCGGCGCAAAAGCAAGAGCAGTCAGGGTAGCCAGGGTCAGGGTACGGATGGAGCGCATGGGGGAATCTCCTCAGGATGTTTTTGTTCTGGGCCCCGGTGTTGTGGGGCGAGGCAACCGTAGTCCCCGCAATATGAATCGCATCCGACGCACGTTAAAATTTAGTTGTTTCCATTCAGCGATCAGTACGAAACCGCTGTATCTACGGGCGATCATGCAACGCTTGGCATTCATGCATCTGGTGACGGTGTGATGGAAACAACAACGTGCGTCGGCTTCCCTGCGCAGCTGAACACCGACTGCCGCGTGCTGGTCCTCGGTTCGATGCCGGGCGTGGCATCGCTGCAGGCCGCGCAGTACTACGCACATCCGCGCAATCGGTTCTGGCCGCTGATGGGCGTGGTGTGCGGGATCGACGCGACACTTCCTTACCCGGAGCGCGTGCGCGCACTGAACGCGGCCGGCGTGGGCGTGTGGGATGTGATCGGGCAGTGTGAGCGGCGCGGCAGCCTGGATGCGTCGATCGTGCGCGGCAGTGAAGTGTCCAATGCGTTGGGTGCACTGATCGCGGCGTTGCCCGCGCTGCGTGCGATCGCCTGCAATGGCGGAACCGCATACCGCGCGTTTCAGCGGTTCATTGCCCCGGCGCTGATCGGCCCGGCGCAGGCGCTGCCGGTCTGGTCGCTGCCCTCCACCAGCCCGGCCAACGCGGCCTGGCCGTTGCCCCGGCTGACGCAGGCATGGCAACCGCTGGCCGATGCCGTGCGGCGCTGAGGCGGGGACAGCCGCAGACAATACGGTACCGACTGGAAAATTCCGCTTTGCGCTGCGCGAAGCCGAATCCGGCCAAAGCAGATGCCTGCAACAGCCTGTCCCGGGACAGCGGCGCTGAAAATTCGCCAAGCCGGTTGGCGCTGGCGCGCGAAGCCCCCACAATAGGCGATTCCCTACACCAGATTGCCGGAGTTTTCCCCATGGCCGAAATCAAGGAAGCACTTGTCCCCGATATCGGTGACTACAGCGATATCCCGGTAATCGAGGTGCTGGTCGCCGTTGGAGATACCGTCAAGAAAGACCAGGGTCTGGTGACGCTGGAATCGGACAAGGCCACGATGGAAGTGCCGTCCTCGGTGGCCGGTATCGTCAAGGAAATCAAGGTCAAGATCGGCGACAACCTCTCCGAGGGCAAGCTCGTGGCCCTGATCGAAGTCAGCGAAGAGGCCGCCGCGCCGGCCGCCGCTGCTGCGCCGGCCCCGGCCGCCAAGGCGGAAGCCGCCGAGACCGCGACCAAGGTCGAGCCGGTCGCCACCCAGGCTGAGCCGGACAAGCTGGCCGCCCGTGATATCGAGCAGTCGGCCGCCAAGCCGACCCAGCCGGCCCCGGCCGCCGCTGCCCCGTCGGGTGGCTCGCCGACCAGCCCGCCGGTCGCCTTCAACGCCGACAGCGTGCTGCCGCAGAAGGTGCCCTACGCGTCGCCGGCCGTGCGCGTGTTCGCCCGCGAGCTGGGCGTGGACCTGAACCAGCTGAGCGGCACCGAAAAGGGTGGCCGCATCACCAAGTCCGACGTGCAGAAGTTCGTCAAGTCGGCCCTGGCCGGCGGCGGCGCGGCGGCCGGCGGTACCGTGGCGGCCGGTGGCGGTCTCAACCTGCTGCCTTGGCCGAAGGTCGACTTCAGCAAGTTCGGTGAGGTCGAGGTCCAGCCGCTGTCCCGGATCAAGAAGATCTCCGGTGCGAACCTTGCCCGCAACTGGGCGATGATTCCGCATGTCACCCAGTTCGAACAGGCTGACATCACCGAGCTGGAAGCCCTGCGCGTTGCGCTGAACAAGGAAAACGAGAAGGCCGGCATCAAGCTGACCATGCTCGCCTTCCTGGTCAAGGCCAGCGCCGCGGCGCTGAAGAAGTTCCCGGAGTTCAACGCCTCGCTGGATGCCAGCGGCGAGAACCTGACCCTGAAGAAGTACTTCAACATCGGTTTCGCGGCCGATACGCCGAGCGGCCTGGTCGTGCCGGTGATCCGCGACGTCGACAAGAAGGGTGTGGTGCAGATCGCGCAGGAATCCGGCGAACTGGCCAAGAAGGCCCGTGACGGCAAGCTCGGCCCGGCCGACATGAGCGGCGGCTGCTTCTCGATCAGCTCGCTGGGCGGCATCGGTGGCACCGCGTTCACTCCGATCGTCAATGCACCGGAAGTAGCGATCCTGGGCGTGTCCAAGTCGTCGATCCAGCCCGTCTGGAACGGCAAGGAATTCGCCCCGAAGCTGATGCTGCCGCTGTCGCTGAGCTACGACCATCGCGTCATCGACGGCGCACTGGCCGCCCGCTTCACCACCTACCTCTCGCAGGTGCTGGCCGACATGCGGCGCGTCCTGCTGTGAAGCAGGGCCTGGTCCTGGCCGGGCTGCTGATGGCGCTGCCGATGGCGCAGGCGGGCGCGCGCGAATGCGCGTCCGACCTGGGCCATGGCTGGCCACCGGCGGTCGGCAACTACGGCCAGGCAGTGGAAACCCTGTTCGACGGCAAAGCGCAGCGGGCGTTGTCGCTGGTCAGCCTGCCCAAGAGTGGCGTGGAGACCGGCGTGGCGCTGCTGCCCGGTCCCGGGGACCAGGCATGGACCCTGCGCTACAGCCGGGCCGACAAGCGCGTCTACAGCTGGAACAGCGGCACCCGCCAGGGCGGCGTGGAACTGCGCGTGGACCAGCAGCCGGACCAGTACCAGGTCAGCATCCCGGCGCCGTTGGCGCAGCGGCTGCTGCACAGCTGGCAGGCCGCGCTGGCCGCGCAGGTGCCGGGCGACCGCAAGGCGCCGGTGCTGGACGGTGACGTGCTGTCCTTCACCGTGGATGGCCAGCGTTACAGCGGCACCCGGCCGGAGTGCGGTGCGGGCCGGCTGATGATGAAACAGGTGGCGCTGCTGATCGAAGCCAGCGACACCAAGGAAAAGAAGCTCGACCGTCGCTGGAAAGATCTGGACGAGTCGCTCGACGAACTGCAGCAACTGCTCGGCGGCAAGGCCGGCTGAGCACCAGGAGAACACGAATGGCCGCAATTGAAATCAAGGTTCCCGACATCGGCGATTACAGCGGTGTCCCGGTGATCGAACTGCTGGTCGCCGTGGGTGACACGGTGAAGAAGGACCAGGGTCTGGTCACGCTGGAATCGGACAAGGCAACGCTGGAAGTGCCGTCGTCGGCCGCCGGCGTGGTCAAGGAAATCAAGGTCAAGCTCGGCGACAACCTCTCCGAAGGCGACGTGGTGCTGGTGCTGGACGCCGAAGGCGAGGCCGCCGCGCCTGCCGCGCCGGCCAAGGCGGAAGCGCCGAAGGCCGAGGCCGCTCCGGCCAGCAAGCCGCCGGTGACTCCGTCGCACCGCGCCCCGGCCGAACCGGCCGCACCGCAGCCGGCGCTGTCCTCGGGCAAGCCGGCCGACATCGAATGCAGGATGGTGGTGCTGGGCGCAGGCCCGGGCGGCTACACCGCCGCCTTCCGCTCGGCCGACCTGGGCGTGGACACCGTGCTGGTCGAGCGTTACGCCAGCCTCGGCGGCGTCTGCCTCAACGTGGGCTGCATCCCGTCCAAGGCGCTGCTGCACGCGGCCGCGGTGATCGACGAAGTCGCCCACGCCGGTGATTTCGGCGTCGAGTTCGGCAAGCCGACCATCACCCTGGACAAGCTGCGCAGCTACAAGGAAAAGGTGGTCACCCAGCTGACCAAGGGCCTGGCCGGCATGGCCAAGCAGCGCAAGGTGCGCACCGTGCAGGGCCTGGCGAAGTTCGTCTCGGCCAACGAGCTGGAGATCGTCGGCGACGACGGCAAGACCCAGCTGCTGCGTTTCGAGCAGTGCATCATCGCCGCCGGTTCGCAGGCAGTGAAGCTGCCGAACTTCCCGTGGGACGACGAGCGCGTCATGGACTCCACCGATGCGCTGGAGCTGGCCGAAGTGCCGGGTTCGCTGCTGGTGGTCGGTGGTGGCATCATCGGCCTGGAAATGGCGACGGTGTATGCGGCGCTGGGCAGCAGGGTGACCGTGGTCGAGTTCATGGACCAGCTGATGCCGGGCGCCGACAAGGACCTGGTCAAGCCGCTGGCCGATCGCCTGAAGAAGCAGGGCGTGGAGGTCCACCTGAAGACCAAGGCGACCGACGTCAAGGCCGACAAGGCCGGCATCACCGTGTCCTTCGAAGCCGCGGTGGAAGGCGAAAAGCCGGGTCTGGACGCCAGCACCTTCGACCGCGTGCTGGTCGCGGTGGGCCGCTCGCCGAACGGCAAAAAGATCGATGCCGAGAAGGCCGGCGTGCAGGTCACCGACCGTGGCTTCATCCCGGCCGACCGCCAGATGCGCACCAACGTGCCGCACATCTTTGCGATCGGCGACATCGTCGGCAACCCGATGCTGGCCCACAAGGCCACGCACGAGGGCAAGCTGGCCGCGGAAGTGGCTTCCGGCGAGAAGAAGGAATGGGTGGCGCGCGTGATTCCGTCGGTGGCCTACACCAATCCGGAAATCGCGTGGGTCGGCGTGACCGAAACCGAAGCCAAGGCCAAGGGCCTGAAGGTCGGCGTGGCCAAGTTCCCGTGGGCCGCCAGCGGCCGTGCGATCGGCATCGGTCGTACCGAGGGCTTCACCAAGCTGATCTTCGACGAAGAAACCCACCGCATCATCGGTGGCGCGATCGTGGGCGTGCACGCCGGCGATCTGCTGGCCGAGATCGGCCTGGCGATCGAGATGGGTGCGGAGGCCGAAGACATCGGCCACACCATCCACGCGCATCCGACGCTGAGCGAATCGGTGGCGATGGCCGCGGAAATCTACGACGGCACGATCACCGATCTGTACATGCCGAAGAAGAAATAATCGGTCGATCACCGCCCTGGGTGGTGGCTCCGGTTCAACGAAAAACCCCGGCGAAAGCCGGGGTTTTTTGTCGCTGACGCTGAAGCTGAGGCTGGCGAAGCAGCATCTCTTGGAGCCGCTTCGCTGCACAGGCCGGGGCCCGCCGCGGCCGGCAGGCCGTTCGGCAAATGTCCCCCGGCATCCGCCTCACGGCGGCTGCCTCCTCCTTGATCTTGCCCAACGGCCTACCGGCCGCGGCGGGCCCCGGCCTGCGCAGCGAGCGCCTGATGCTCTGCTGCGAGCGGCCAGCGTAATTTTCGCCGGGCGGGCATGGATACCCTGTGGGGCGAAATCAAGGAGGAGGTGACGGCCACAGGTCGTCGCCGGGGGACATTCGCCCGACAGGGTATCCGTGCCCGCCACTCGACCAAGCCGCCCTTAAAGCCGAAGCGCACAAAAAACGCGGCCCCCGATTACATCGGAGGCCGCGCTTGGAGAGAGGTAGTGCGAAGGGCTTAGAAGACGAAGCTGACGCCTGCCACCGGACCCTTGAACTCCTGCTTCAGACCGATCGTGCCATCGCGGCCGCTCTGGTCGACGTCCAGCTTGAACCAGTCGTAGCCGGCGAACACGCCGAAGTTCTTGGTGAAGCGGTAATCGACGATCGCATTGGCGCGGCTCAGATCACCGTCGTAGTCATCGAAGTTGCCCCACTTGGTGTTCAGGTACTGGCCCTGGAACGTGATCATCCACTTCTCGGACGGGGTGAAGCTCAGGCGGGCACCGACCACCGGCGCAACACCGTCGGCCTTCTCGTCCAGGAACTCGCCCTGGTACAGATCGCCGACATCGGCGTAGGCCTTGGTGCTGACCTTCGCGTACTCCGCACCCAGCTGCAGGCCGAGGTCGAACTTCTCGGTGTCCACCACCGAGTAGTCGTACACCAGGCTGGCGACCTGATACTTCAGCTCACCCTTGATGAAGCTGCCGGCCGGCACGTTGGTGTCGCCGAAGCTCACGCCCTGGTCGAGAGTCTCGCGGCGATCCTTGTCGTACTTGAAGTAGTTGAACAGCAGGCGCTGGCGGTTGCTGATGCGGAACATGCCGTCCACGCGCGGCTCCCATTCCTTGCCACCCAGGCCGAAATCTTCGGAGAAGCCCACATCCTGGCCAGCGATGTTGGTGTTGCCGCGGATCGTGTTGTCCGAATCGATCTGCATCGCACCCAGGCGAAGCGCGAAGCGGTCGTCGCCTTCGGCAGCATGGGACGGAGCGGCGTAGGAAAGTGCGGCCAGAGCGACTGGCACGGCAAGCAGGGAGAGCATCGGGCGCATCGGGGGTCCTTGCGGTGGTTCTAGTGATGTGGCGTCACATTGCCCACTGCGACGTCCACCATTCGTGAAGGTATGGTGGAGGCTGTGTGTACCGTTCATGCGCGCGGCCGGACCGCAGGTCCGTGCGGTGGCCGTTTTCGGGGCGGATTACCGTTCCCCGCGGGCCACGGCGACCCTGTTCGGCCGCGACGCCGCGCCGGCCCGAAAAAAGAGGGTGGCCCCGGAGAGGGCTTCGGGGCCACCCTGTACCAGCCCGCTCGCGGGACGCCGACGAGGATTCAACGGCAGGCTCATGGATCCGACCGGGGCAAGGGCCCAAAGTTCAACATGTTGCACTGCCGCATCGCGCTGCTCCCGCGCAAACCGATTGGACCGCAGGTGGCACAGGTGCGCAGGAGGCCCCAACGGCGGGCTTACATCCGGGATGAACAGGCAGCGGTTGTCTCTCAAATTGTCCCATTGCTATAATTTGGCGGCTCAACGAGGCGTTTGCTTGCGGCCTCGGCCTTTCTACTCACAACCATGCAGGACATTCACGTGCTGAACTCCGTTGACGCGGGTCGGCGACTGATGCTGCGCGCAGCGGTTTACCCGCTCGCTGCAGTGGCTGTCCTGGCTCTTGCCCTGCTTCTGTGGGGAGGCCCGAAGGCCGCTCTGGGGGCGCTGCTCTCCGGCGTGGCGGTGTCTGCAGCCGGCTGGGTCGCCGCGCGGATGGCGCTCGGCGGCGGGGTGCAGGCGGCAGGCTCGGCGATGACCCGCCTGATCCTGGCGGTGGTGGCAAAGTGGGTGCTCGTATTCGGCGTCCTGATGGTGGGGTTCCTGGTCTTCAAGCTGCCTGCACTGGCGCTGCTGGCCGGTATCGCCGTCGGATTGATGTTCCAGGTCCTGGCTCTGGCCAGGCGCTGATCCAATTTATTTAACTCAAGGTTCCGGACACATGGCAGGCGAGGCGCTGACACCCACCTCCTACATCCAACATCACCTGCACAACCTGACGTTCCATATGCAGGAAGGTGGTTTCTGGGCGATTCACGTCGACACCATTGTGACTTCGGTCCTGATGGGTTTGTTGATGGTGTTTGGCTTCTGGATGGCAACCCGCAAGGCGACTGCCGGCGTCCCGGGCAAGTGGCAGGCGTTCGTCGAGATCTGCCTGGAGTTCGTTGACCGCCAGGCCAAGGACACCTATCACGGCACCAGCAAGCTGGTGACCCCGATCGCGATCACCCTGTTCTTCTGGATCCTCATGATGAATCTCATCAAGATGATCCCGGCCGACTTCATCGCCAAGCCGCTTGAGATGATGGGCGTGCCGTACTGGAAGCCGGTTCCCACCGCCGACGTCAATGCCACGCTGGGCATGTCGATCAGCGTGTTCTTCCTGATGCTGTTCTTCGCGCTGCGCTCCAAGGGCCTGGGTGGCTTCACCAAGGAATTCCTGACCGCGCCGTTCGGCAAGTGGATGCTCCCGTTCAACCTGATCCTCAACATCGTCGAGTGGCTGAGCAAGCCGATTTCGCTGGCGATGCGACTGTTCGGCAACATGTTCGGCGGTGAGATCGTCTTCCTGCTGATCTGGGTGCTGGGCGGTGCGGGTATCGCCGGTGCCATCGCGGGCGGTGCATTCGGCCTGGGCTGGATGCTGTTCCACCTGCTGGTGATTCCGCTGCAGGCGTTCATCTTCATGATGTTGTCCATCGTGTACCTGAGCCTGTCGGAAGACGCTCACTGAGTTTCGCTTCACCCTTCATCCGTTTGTTTCTAAACCCTTAGTTATCCAAAGTTCCAGGAGAAAACCATGTACTTCGCCGTCCTGACCAACCTCGCCCAAGTCCAGAGCTCCACCGTCCTCGCCGTCGGCATCATGATCGGCCTGGCCGCGCTGGGTGCCGGTCTCGGTCTGGCCATCATGTCCGGTAAGTTCCTGGAATCGGCCGCGCGCCAGCCGGAACTGATTCCGGTGCTGCAGGTCCGCATGTTCATCACCGCCGGCCTGATCGATGCCGCGTTCATCATCTCGGTCGCCGTCGGCCTGCTGCTGGCCTTCGCCAACCCGACCATCGGCGAGTTCGTTGCACGTCTGCCGGCCGTTGCGGGCTGATCCAGCGAAAGCGAAACGATCAGGCGCCTTGTGCGCCTGATCGCGGATGAAGGACGGCTGCGCCGCTTCGGGCGGCGCAACCACCCCATCACCCCAGATTGAGCGAACCCCATGGATATCGGTTTTACCCTCGTTGCCCAGGCACTGGCGTTTGCCGGTCTGATCTGGATCATCGCGACCAAGATCTGGCCGCCGTTGATGAACGCCATCGAAGAGCGTCAGCAGAAGATCGCTGAAGGCCTCGCCGCTGCCGACCGCAGCCAGAAAGATCTGGCCCAGGCGCAGGAAAAGGTCAACGATGCACTGAAGGATGCGCGCACCAAGGCCAACGAGATCATCGATCAGGCCCATGCACGCGCCAACCAGATCGTTGATGCCGCCAAGAATGAAGCCATCGTCGAAGCCAACCGCCAGAAAGATCTGGCCCACGCCGAGATCGAAGCTGCCGCCAACCGTGCCCGTGAAGATCTGCGCAAGCAGGTGTCAGCGCTGGCCGTGAGCGGTGCCGAAAAGCTGCTCAAGCGCGAAATCGACGCCAACGCCCACAAGGCGCTGCTCGACGAGCTGGCCTCGGAGATCTGATCAATGAGCCAGGCCCTCACGCTTGCACGCCCGTATGCCCGCGCCGCGTTCGCGACCGCGCGCGACGAAGGCACGTTCGCGCCGTGGTCGGACGCGCTTGCGTTCTCCGCCCACGTAGCTGCCGACCCGCGCGTGGCGGCCTTGCTGTCGAACCCGGAACTGGACCGCGACGATGCCGTCGCGCTGCTGGTGCCGGAATCGTCCAGCGAGACCTTCGGTCGCTTCCTGGCCATCCTGGCCAATGCGCACCGTCTGCCGCTGCTGCCGGAAATCGCCGGCATGTACGACCAGCTGCGCGCTGAAGCCGAACACGTGGTCAAGGCCACGGTGACCTCGGCCACCGAACTGTCCGGCGCCGAACTGGACGCCATCAAGGCCGCGCTGCGCAAGCGCTTCGGCGCCGAGGTGGATGTGACGACCGCGGTCGACGCGTCGCTGATCGGCGGTGCCGTGATCGACGCCGGCGATGTGGTCATCGATGGCTCGCTCAAGGGCAAGCTGTCGCGCCTGCAGACCGCGCTCGCTAACTGAATTCATTTAACGTCCGGCGTGATCGCCGGCACTAGGACTTGACGATGGCAACCACGCTCAACCCCTCCGAAATCAGCGAACTGATCAAGAACCGCATCGAGAAGGTCAAGCTGGCCGCGGAATCGCGCAACGAAGGCACCGTGACCAGCGTGTCCGACGGCATCGTGCGCATCTTCGGTCTGGCCGACGTGATGCAGGGCGAAATGATCGAACTGCCGAACAACACCTTCGCTCTGGCCCTGAACCTGGAGCGCGACTCGGTCGGCGCCGTGGTGCTGGGTGATTACCAGAACCTCCGCGAAGGCGACGTTGCCAAGACCACCGGTCGCATCCTGGAAGTGCCGGTCGGCCCGGAAATGCTGGGCCGCGTCGTGAACGCGCTCGGCGAGCCGATCGACGGCAAGGGCCCGATCGCGGCCAAGGCCACCGCGCCGGTGGAGCGCGTTGCCCCGGGCGTGATCTGGCGCAAGTCGGTCGACCAGCCGGTGCAGACCGGTTACAAGTCCGTCGACTCGATGATCCCGATCGGCCGCGGCCAGCGCGAGCTGGTCATCGGTGACCGCCAGACCGGCAAGACCGCCCTGGCCATCGATGCGGTGATCAACCAGAAAGAAACCGGCATCAAGTGCGTCTACGTCGCGATCGGCCAGAAGGCCTCGACCGTGGCCAACATCGTGCGCAAGCTGGAAGAGAACGGCGCCCTGGCGCACACCGTGGTGGTCGCTGCGACCGCGTCCGAATCGGCCGCGATGCAGTACATCAGCGCCTACTCGGGCTGCACCATGGGTGAGTACTTCATGGACCGCGGCGAAGACGCGCTGATCGTGTACGACGATCTGTCCAAGCAGGCCGTTGCCTACCGCCAGATCTCGCTGCTGCTGAAGCGTCCGCCGGGCCGTGAAGCCTACCCGGGTGACGTGTTCTACCTGCACTCCCGCCTGCTCGAGCGCGCTGCCCGCGTGTCGGAAGAGTATGTGGAGAAGTTCACCAACGGTGCCGTCAAGGGCAAGACCGGCTCGCTGACCGCGCTGCCGATCATCGAAACCCAGGCCGGTGACGTCTCGGCCTTCGTGCCGACCAACGTGATCTCGATCACCGATGGCCAGATCTTCCTCGAAACCGATCTGTTCAACTCCGGCATCCGCCCGGCCGTGAACGCCGGTATCTCGGTGTCGCGCGTCGGTGGTGCGGCCCAGACCAAGATCATCAAGAAGCTGTCCGGCGGCATCCGTATCTCGCTGGCCCAGTACCGTGAGCTGGCGGCGTTCGCGCAGTTCGCCTCGGATCTGGACGAAGCCACCCGCAAGCAGCTCGAGCGCGGTCAGCGCGTCACCGAGCTGATGAAGCAGAAGCAGTACGCCCCGATGTCCATCGCCAACCAGGCGCTGTCGATCTACGCCGTCAACGAGGGTTACCTCGACGACGTGCCGGTCAACAAGCTGCTGGCGCTGGAAGAAGGTCTGCATGCCCACTTCGCCAACACCCAGGGCGAGCTGATCAGCAAGATCAACGCGACCGGCGGCTGGGACAACGACATCGAAGCTGCCTTCAAGAAGGGCATCACCGAGTTCAAGACCACCGGCAGCTGGTAAGCCGCATGTGTGGCGGGGCCTGACGGCCTCGCTTCACCGTTGAATGGCAGCGGGGCAGAGCCCCGCTCTACGGGAAGAAGAGATGGCAAGCGGACGCGAAATCAAAACCAAGATCAAGAGCGTGCAGAACACCCGCAAGGTGACGCGTGCGCTCGAAATGGTCTCGGCCTCCAAAATCCGCAAGGCGCAGGAGCGGATGAAGACGTCGCGTCCGTATGCGCAGGCGATGAAGCAGGTGATCGGTCACCTGGCCCAGGCCAGCACCGACTACCAGCATCCGTTCCTGGTCCAGCGTGACGAGGTCAAGCGCGTCGGTTACATCGTGGTCTCTTCCGACCGCGGTCTGGCGGGCGGCCTGAACAACAACCTGTTCCGCAAGATGCTGGGCGAAATGCGCCAGTGGCAGGACAAGGGCGCCGACATCGACGTGGTCACCGTCGGCCAGAAGGCCTCGACCTTCTTCCGCCGCGTCAAGGTCAACATGGTCGGCACCGTCACCCACATGGGCGATGTGCCGCACCTGGAACAGCTGATCGGCGTGATCAAGGTCATGCTCGATGCCTTCACCGATGGCAAGGTCGACCGCGTCTACCTGGTCTACAACCGCTTCATCAACACGATGACGCAGAAGGCCAGCTTCGATCAGCTGCTGCCGTTGCCGGCCGCTGAGAAGCAGGTCGCGCATCACGACTGGGACTACCTGTACGAACCCGACGCCGCGACCGTGCTCGAGCACGTGATGACGCGTTACGTCGAGTCGCTGGTGTACCAGGCCGTGCTGGAAAACGTCGCGTCCGAGCATGCAGCCCGCATGGTCGCGATGAAGTCGGCCAGTGACAACGCGAACAAGCTGATCGGTACCCTGCAGCTCGTCTACAACAAGGCGCGCCAGGCAGCGATCACCCAGGAAATCTCCGAAATCGTCGGCGGCGCGGCAGCAGTCTGACGCGCACAGTCAAAGCACACATTAGAGGATTGCAGCAATGAGTCAGGGCAAGATCGTTCAGATCATCGGCGCCGTCGTCGACGTCGAATTCCCCCGCGAGTCGGTGCCGAAGGTGTACCACGCGCTGAAGGTGGACAACACCGAAATCACGCTGGAAGTGCAGCAGCAGCTCGGTGACGGCGTGGTCCGTTGCATCGCGCTGGGCTCCACCGACGGCCTGAAGCGCAACCTGGTCGCCACCAACACCGAACGCGCCATCTCGGTGCCGGTCGGCGCGGGCACGCTGGGCCGCATCATGGACGTGCTGGGTCGCCCGATCGACGAAGCCGGTCCGGTCACCGCCAGCGACACCTGGGAAATCCACCGTGCCGCTCCGTCGTACGAAGACCAGTCCCCGGCCACCGAGCTGCTGGAAACCGGCATCAAGGTCATCGACCTGATGTGCCCGTTCGCCAAGGGCGGCAAGGTCGGCCTGTTCGGCGGCGCCGGCGTCGGCAAGACCGTCAACATGATGGAACTGATCAACAACATCGCCAAGGCGCACAGCGGTCTGTCCGTGTTCGCCGGCGTGGGTGAGCGTACCCGTGAGGGCAACGACTTCTACCACGAGATGAAGGACTCCAACGTCCTGGACAAGGTCGCGATGGTGTACGGCCAGATGAACGAGCCGCCGGGCAACCGTCTGCGCGTCGCGCTGACCGGCCTGACCATGGCCGAGTACTTCCGCGATGAGAAGGACGAGAACGGCAAGGGCAAGGACGTGCTGCTGTTCGTCGACAACATCTACCGCTACACCCTGGCCGGTACCGAAGTGTCGGCGCTGCTGGGCCGCATGCCGTCGGCCGTGGGTTACCAGCCGACCCTGGCCGAGGAAATGGGCGTCCTGCAGGAGCGCATCACCTCGACCAAGAATGGCTCGATCACCTCGATCCAGGCCGTCTACGTGCCTGCCGATGACTTGACCGATCCGTCGCCGGCCACCACGTTCGCCCACCTGGATTCGACCGTGACCCTGTCGCGTTCGATCGCCTCGCTGGGTATCTACCCGGCCGTGGATCCGCTCGACTCGACCAGCCGCCAGATGGATCCGCTGGTCATCGGCCACGAGCATTACGACACCGCCCAGCGCGTCCAGCAGACCTTGCAGAAGTACAAGGAACTGAAGGACATCATCGCGATCCTGGGCATGGACGAACTGTCCGAAGAAGACAAGCAGGCCGTGACCCGCGCCCGCAAGATCGAGCGCTTCTTCAGCCAGCCGTTCCACGTGGCCGAAGTGTTCACCGGCTCGCCGGGCAAGTACGTGTCGCTGAAGGACACCATCCGTGGCTTCAAGGCCATCGTCGATGGCGAATACGACCACCTGCCGGAACAGGCGTTCTACATGGTCGGCAGCATCGAAGAAGCCGTCGAGAAGGCCAAGAAGATGGCTGAGAAGGCCTGATGCGGCGGGGACGGGCGACATGCCCGTCCCGACCCGTCACACGGGGTGGGCGCATGCCCACCGCTGAGGACATCCTGCGGTGGGCCCACGCCCGCCCTAAAGCGAGAAGAGTTTCATGAGCACCATCCGTTGCGACATCGTCAGCGCCGAGCAGGAAATCTTCCGTGGTGAGGCGACCCTGGTCGTGGCCACCGGTGAGCTGGGTGAGCTGGGCATCGCGCCCAAGCACGCCCCGCTGATCACCCGGCTGAAGCCGGGCAAGGTGGTGGTGACCACGCCGAGCGGCGAGCAGATCGACTTCGCCATTTCCGGCGGCATTCTCGAAGTGCAGCCGCAGGTCGTGACCGTGCTGGCCGACACCGCGATCCGTGCGCAGGATATCGACGAAGCCTCGGTCCGCAAGGCCAAGGAAGAAGCCGAGCGCATCCTGGCCAACCGTGGTGAAGCAATGGAAGTGGCCGAAGCGCAGCAGCGCCTGGCGGAAGTGTCCGCCCAGCTGCAGGCGCTGGAGCGCCTGCGCAAGAACCTCAAGCACTAAGCGGCGCGGCGCGACGGCGCCATCCGCGAAGGGGAAAACGCCGGCTTGCCGGCGTTTTTTTTTGCCTGCCTCCCGGTACGCCGGATCAGCGGAAGATCAGGCTCCGCATCAGCAGGAACGACAGACCGGCCAGTGCGCCTTCGACCAGCGGCTTGGCCAGCCACGCATAGCGCAGCCCCAGATGCTCGGCCGCCAGCGTCACCAGCAGCGTGCTGATCGCGGTCAGCACCGCCCAGAGCAGCAGGAAGCGCACGAACCGCGGCCAGCCCAGACGGTGCTCGCCATCGCGGGCGAAGGTGTAGCGGCCGTTGAGCCAGAAGCCGAGCAGCATCCCGCTCACGCGCCCGAGCAGGTTGCCCGGGGCGGCCGGCATGCCGAGTGCGGTGGCGGCCACGAACACCGCCCAGTCCACGACCAGTTGGACCAGGCCGACGACGAGGTAGCTGCTACCTTGGCGGAGGAGACTCACGGGAAATCCGGGTGCGGACAATCCCACATGTTAACGAGCGTCGCACTAGAATTCCCATCAACGATTCCCGGAACGTGATCTACCCATGACCCAACCCCTGCACGTGATCATCCTGGCCGCCGGTGCCGGCAAGCGCATGAAGTCGGCCCTGCCGAAGGTGCTGCAGCCCATCGCCGGGCGCCCGATGCTTGCCCATGTCATCGACACCGCGCGCCAGCTGCAGCCGGCAGCGATCCACGTGGTGTACGGCCATGGCGGCGAAGCGGTCCGGCAGGCGTTTGCCGACCAGCCCGACCTGCGCTGGGCCGAGCAGGGCCAGCAGCTGGGCACCGGCCACGCCGTACTGCAGGCGATGCCGGAGGTGCCCGATGCGGCTACCGTGCTGGTGCTCTACGGCGACGTGCCGCTGATCCGCGCCGAGACGCTGCGCCACCTGTTGTCGCAGCCGGGCCGGTTGGCCGTGCTGGTGGCCGAGGTTGCCGACCCGACCGGTTATGGCCGCATCGTGCGCAATGCGGAGGGCAAGGTCGGCGCGATCGTCGAGCAGAAGGATGCCAGCGACGAACAGCGCAGCATCCGCACCATCAATACCGGCATCATCACCGCCGAATCGACCGCACTGCGTCGTTGGCTGTCGCAGCTCTCCAATGCCAATGCGCAGGGCGAGTACTACCTGACCGACATCTTTGCCGCGGCGGCGAGCGACTACACCCCGGCCGAGATGGCCTTCGTGCAGGAGCCGCAGGACGCCGAAGGCGCCAACGATCCCTGGCAGCTGGCCCAGCTGGAGCGTGCCTGGCAGCTGCGTGAAGTGCGTGCGCTGTGCGCGCAGGGCGCTCGCGTGCTGGATCCGGCACGGGTGGATATCCGCGGCACGGTCACCGTCGGCAGCGACGTGCAGATCGATGTCAACGTGATCCTGGAAGGGCGCGTGGTGCTGGGCGACGGCGTCAGCATCGGCGCGTTCACCCGGCTCAAGGACGTCACCCTGGCCGCCGGTACCGTGGTCAAGCCGCACTGCGATCTGGACGGGGTGGTCAGCGAAGGCGCGGCGGACATCGGTCCGTTCGCCCGGCTGCGCCCCGGCACCGTGCTGGCCGAAGGTTCGCACGTGGGCAATTTCGTGGAGACCAAGAAGGTGGTGCTGGGGGCGGGCAGCAAGGCCAACCATCTCACCTATCTGGGCGATGCGGTGATCGGCAGCAAGGTCAACATCGGCGCGGGCACCATCACCTGCAACTACGATGGCGTGAACAAGTCGCAGACCACCATCGGCGACCGCGCCTTCATCGGGTCCAACAGCTCGCTGGTCGCGCCGGTGGTGATCGGGGAAGGTGCCACGGTCGCGGCAGGGTCGGTGATCACCCGCGGCGCGCCGGCGGACAAGCTGACCGTCGCCCGTGCCCGTCAGGAAACGATCGACGGCTGGAAGCGCCCCACCAAGAAGTAGTGCCGGCCGCTGGCCGGCAACCAGGCAGTCCCGAGAGCATCACGGTGCCGGCCAGCGGCCGGCACTACCGGGCGTCGGCCGGCAGGAACACCGCCACGCACAGACCGCCCTCGCGGCGGTTCTGCAGCGAAATTCGGCCACCATGCGCTTCGACGATCTCACGGGTCAGCGCCAGGCCGAGACCGGTGCCGTTGCGCTTGGTCGAGTAGAACGGCATCAGCGCGTTCTGCAGCACCGCCTCGTTCATGCCCTTGCCGCGATCCAGTACTTCCAGCCGCAGCCACTGGGGCAGGCGGGTCAGGCGGACCTCGACGTCGTCATTCGGCGGCTCGGCCTCGCCACACGCTTCATGGGCATTCTTGAGCAGGTTCAGCAGCGCCTGCCCGAGCTGGGCGATGTCCACGCGGCTCTGCAGATCGTCGGGTACCTCCGCCATCCGGAACGGAATCTGGTGCTGCAGCCCGCCCAGGAACAGGTTCCACTGTACGGTCTGCAACTGCGGCTGCGGCAGCTTGGCGAAGCGCGCATAGCCGCGGATGAACCCTTCCAGGTGGCGGGCGCGCTCTTCGATGGTGGTGAACACTTCTTCCAGCCGTTCGGTCTTGCCGCGCCGGACCAGCTCGCCACCGGAATGCGCCAGCGAGGCGATCGGCGCCAGCGAGTTGTTCAACTCGTGGCTGATCACCCGGATCACCTTCTTCCACGTCTGCACTTCCTGGCGGCGCAGTTCGGCGGTCAGCAGGCGGATCAGCAGCAGGTCGTGCGGGCGCCCGTTGAGATGGAAGTTGCGGCGTGACAGATGGTAGATCTGCTCATCGTCTTCATCGTGCTCATCGTCGCTGTCCTGGCCTTCGCCGCGCACGGCGAACAGGCTGTCGCCGCCGCGGGCGATGGCATCGCGCAGTTCGATCGGCATCGTCGCCATGACGTCGTGCATGCGCTGGCCTTCCAGCTTCCAGCCGCTGTGCAGCAGCTTGCGCGCGGCCAGGTTGGAGAACACCACGCGCTGCACGCCGTCGCCCCCGTGCGCCAGCAACAGCATCGACACCGGCGTGTTCTGCACCATGGTGTCCAGCAGCAGCTCGCGCTGGACCAGGTCCTGGCGCTGCGCACGCAGCACGTCGCCGAGTTCGCGGTGGGCCTGGACCAGATCACCCAGCTCATCATTGGACGGCCAGTAGATACCGAAGTTGTATTCGCCGTCGCGGTAGCTGCTGGTGGTACCGGACAGGGCGCGCAGCAACGAGCGGATCGGCGCCGTCGCGCGGCGCAGGCTCCACCACATCAGCGCCAGCAGCACGACAACCGAAATGCACGTGACCGCCCAGCCATGGTCCAGCCAGTACGCCAGGTACCACGGGAACGCGGCCGCCAGTGCCAGCACCGGCAGCAGGCGCAGGAACAACCGGAAGGTGAAGGAGCGGCGTTTCATTCGCGCGGAATGCCGTAGCGGTCCATGCGCCGGTACAGCGCCTGGCGGCTGAGCCCGAGTTCGGCAGCGGTCTGGGCGATGATGCCGTGGTTGTGGGCCAGTGCGGTCTCGATCCGGCTGCGGTCCGGGTCCACCGTCGGGGTGGCCGCGCGCGGTGCGGCGGTGCGCGGCAGGTTGAGATCGGCGACCTCGATGCGCGGGCCGGTGGCCAGCAGGTCGGCGCGCTGCAGCACGTTGCGCAGTTCGCGCACGTTGCCGGGCCAGGGGTGGCGTTGCAGCGCGGTGGCGGCGGCGGTGGACAGCGGCTTGCCACTGCCCAGGAAGCGTTCGGCCAGCGGCAGGATGTCGCCGGGCCGTTCGGCCAGCGGCGGCAGGGCCAGCTCGACGGTGTTGAGGCGGTAGTACAGATCCTCGCGGAACTGGCCGTCGCGGATCATCGTCGGCAGGTCGGCATTGGTCGCGCTGATCACACGTACCTTGACCTGGCGCTCGCGGTTGGAGCCCAGCCGTTCGAAGCGGCCGGTCTCGAGTATGCGCAGCAGCTTCATCTGTCCGCTGGAGGAGAGGTTGCCGATCTCGTCCAGGAACAGCGTGCCGCCGTCTGCCGCTTCGAACTTGCCTTCGCGTGCCTTGTTGGCACCGGTGTAGGCGCCGACTTCGGCACCGAACAGCTCGGCTTCGATCAGCTCGGCGGGAATCGCCCCGCAGTTGAGCGCGACGAAAGGCCCCTTGGCGACCAGCGAGTTGGCCTGGATGATCTCGGCGATCTTCTCCTTGCCCGCACCGTTGGGACCGGTGATCAGCACCGGCAGTGCCGAGCGTGCGACCTGGCAGGCCAGGCTGACCACGCGCTCGCTCGCCGGATCGGCCACCACTGCGCCGCGCAGGTCGTAGCGCGCCTCCAGCGCCGAACGGTCGCGCTGTTCGCGGTCGCGGCGGCGATCGAGTTCGCGGCGGGTTTCGGAGAGCTCCAGCAGGTTGTTGACCGTGATCAGCAGCTTGCGGTCGTCCCAGGGCTTGGCCAGGTAGTCCGCGGCGCCGGCCTTGACCAGATCGACCGCGCTGCTGAGATGCGTCCAGGCGGTCAGCAGGATCACCGGCAGGTCCGGGTGGCGGGCGCGGATCTGCTGGAACAGCGCTTCGCCTTCCTCGCCGGAGGTGGTGTCCTCGGTGAAGTTCATGTCCTGGATCACCAGGTCCACCGGCTGTTGTTCCAGCAGCGCCAGCCCCTGTTCGGGCGAAAGCGCGTGCAGGGTGTCGATGTCGTGCAGCGAGAACAGCACGTCGAGTGCGGTGCCGACGCTGGCGTTGTCGTCAATGATCAGGATCGAGGGCATGCGGCAACGAAGGACCAGGAAGTAGGCAGAGAGTACCGGAGCCGTGGGCCCTGGTGCAGGGCAGGGCCTTGCTGGCCGCTGCCCGGCTGCGGCCCCCGCCCTTGCGGGGACCGCCTTCGGAACGGGCCGTCAGGCACTCCGGGTGGCGACGGCGGGGGGCACGGCCGCGGCGCGGCGGGCCGGGCCGAAGACCGCGATCTGGCCGAGCAGCCACAGCAGGACCGCGCCGATCGGCAGGTAGCTGATGGGCATGCGCGGCAGCTCGTAGTTGTTCATCAGCCACAGGTTGATCGTGTAGGCCATCAACATGCCCAGCACGATGCCGACCGTGGCCAACAGGAAGTTCTCGGTCTGGAAGTAACGCAGGATCTGGCTGCGGGTGGCGCCCAGCGCACGGCGGATGCCGATCTGCTTGGTGCGCTGCTGCACCCAGAAGCTGGCCAGGCCGACGATGCCCAGTGCGGTCACCACCAGAAGCGCCACGCACACGGTGATCAGCAGGCCGACCATGGCGCGGTCGTTGGCGAAGTACTTCCTGCGCTGTTCCTCGTAGGTGGATTTGCCGCGGATCAGCCGGCTCGAATCGACACGTTCCAGTGCCGTCACCGCTGCCTTGATCACCTCGTCCCGACGCGCGGGATCGGTGACACGGATCAGGTAGAAGCCTTCGTCGTAGGTCGCCCGCAACGGCAGCATGATCGAATACTGGATGTCGCCGCCTACCGCATTCGGGCGGGCCAGAACCTTGACGATGCCGACGATGCGCAATGGCATGGAACCGCTGTAGACCGTCTTGCCCAAGGCATCACCGCCGGGGAACATCTTGTCCGCAATCGCCTTGGTGACGATGATCGCCGAGCCCGTCTTTTCGGCGTTCTCGTCGGTCAGGGCATCCGCTGCGTCGCGGTATTCGTCGCTCTGGAAATCACGGCCGGCGATCAGCTCCACGCCCAGGGTCTCCAGCGCGCCTTCGCGGGCGAAGTACTGGGAGGTGCTCAGCGTCGAGCGTTCCTGGTTGGGGGTCAGCCCCAGGCCCGTGTTCCAGGAGCTGTTGCGGAACGGAATCTGGTTCAGGGTGACTGCACTCTTGACGCCCGGAATGGCGTGCAATGCCGCCAGGTCTTCGCGGGTGCGCGCGGCCGCATTGACCTGGGTGCCGATGCCGCCGAGGCGGACTTCGATCAGCTCGGTCTCGGCGATGCCGCTGGGCTGGTTGATCTTCTCGATGCGCTGCCCGATCAGGAACAGCGCATTGCAGACGATGGCGCAGGTCAGGGCGATCTCGAGCACGATCAGCGATGCGGCGGTTTTATGCCGGCGGAGCGTGGAGAGGATGGGACGGATATCCATGGTGTGCTCCGGATCCTTACTGCGATTTGAGTTGGATGGCGGGCGCGACCTGCATGGCGCGCAGCGCCGGCAGGAAACCGGCCAGCAGGCTGGCGACCAGGGTCAGCGCGAAGGTCATCAGCAGCATCTGCCCATCCAGCGTGGCCAGCTTGGCGTAGTCCACCGGTTGCTGGCGCACCGCGTACAGCCCCAGCATCGCCAGCACCAGGCCGAGCAGGCCGCCAGCCAGGCCGACCGTACCAGCCTCGATGAGCGACTGCAGGAAGATCTGGCCGCGGCTGGCACCCAGCGCCCGGCGCACGCCGATCTCGCCACTGCGGCGCAGGAACTTGGCCAGCAGCAGGCCCACGGTATTGATCAGGCAGACCAGCAGGAAGCCCATCGCCAACCACAGCTGCAGGCGTACGTCACCGGGGACCACCTTCTTGTAGTCCAGCCACTCCATGACATTGCGCAGACGGACGTTGTTGGGACGCTCGAAGCGGCCGGCCGCACGCTGCTGGTCGGAGTAGTTTTCCAGGTAGCGGCGGTACTCCGCAGCCTGCCCGGCATTCTCCAGCTCCACCCAGTACTGGATCCAGGTGCAGCTGGCGGTCGGGCCGGTCGGATCGGGTTCGTTGCGGCGGCCGAAGCAGTCCATGCTGCCGCTGCGGTCGAACTTCAGCTCGATGGCCGTGGTGAAGGGAACGAACACATCTTCGCTGTCGCCATAGCGACCGGTATTGAGATCGTAGAAGTGCGGGTTGGGGTGCCACTCGTCCAGCACGCCCACCACGGTCATCGTGTTGCCATTGATGCGCAGCGACTTGCCGACGCTGTTGGCCCCATCGAACAGCTTCTGGTTGAGTGTCTTCGTGATCACCGCGACCCTGCCGCGGCCCTCGTCATCGGATTCCTTCCAGCCCTGGCCGTACTGGAACGGGGTATCGAACATCGGGAAGAAGTCGCCCGAGGTGTAGCGAGAATCCGTGACGAACGGACGCAGCGTGCTGCTGTCCGGCTCGATGGTGACGCCGCCACCGGTCATCATCGCCTGGCGCTTGGCATGTTTCTCGCTCAGCAGTCTGGTGGCATCGAAGCGGGTCAACTGATCGGCCGGTTCTTCGCCAGGCTGATAGCCAAGCGCCGATTGTGGATCAATCTGCACGCTGAAGAGCCGGTCGCTCTTCTGCGGAATCGGATCACCGGACAGCACGTGGAACACGGTCAGCGTGGTCATCGACGCGCCTATGCCCAGCGCGATGGCGATCACCATCAGCGCGGTCAGCACCTTGTTGCGCCGGAAGCTGCGCAGGGCCAGTCGGAAGTAGTAAGCGATCATGGCCGGCCTCAGTCGTTGGCGATGGCAGCGGCAACCGCGGGGCGCGGCGTGGAGAGCACCGGGTCGCGCAGCAGGTCGGTGACCTGGCCGTCGACGATGTGCACGTTGCGCTTGGCACGGGCGGCCAGTTCGGGATCGTGGGTCACCATCACGATCGTGGTGCCCTTGGCATTGATTTCTTCCAGCAGTTCCATGACGCCACGGGCCATCTGGCTGTCCAGGTTGCCGGTCGGTTCATCGGCCAGCAGCAGGCGCGGGCTGCCCGCCAGCGCCCGCGCGATCGCGGCGCGCTGCTGCTGACCACCGGAGAGTTCGGCCGGGTAGTGCTTCATGCGCGAGCCCAGGCCCACCTGGGCCAGCGCGTGCTCGATGCGCTCCTTGCGCTCGGCAGCGGGCATGCCGCGGTAGCGCAGCGGCACATCGACGTTGTCGAACAGGTTCAGATCGGAGATCAGGTTGAAGCCCTGGAAGATGAAGCCGATCTTCTGGTTGCGCAGGCGGCTGCGCGCGTCATCGCCCAGCTGGCTGACGTCCTGGCCATCGAGCAGGTAGGTGCCGCTGGTGAAGGTCTCCAGCAGGCCGGCGATGTTGAGGAAGGTGGTCTTGCCCGAACCGGACGGACCGGTCACGGCGACGAACTCGCCTTCGCGGACATGCAGGTCCAGCGACCGCAGGGCGTGGGTTTCCACCTGTTCGGTGCGGAAGACTTTGGCGACCGAGCGCATTTCAAGCATGGCTGTTTTCCTTTGAAAGTCGAGAGGATCGAAAGGGACTGAATCAGTTGATGGAGACGCGCTCGGCATCGCCGAACAGATCGCTGCCGGAGACCACGACGCGGTCGCCGGGCTGCAGGCCAGAGAGGATTTCCACTTCGCCCAGGCTGCTCACACCGAGCTTGACCGGGCGGCGGACCGCACTGCTGCCGTCCATGACGTAGGCGTAGCCGTTGCCCTGTTCGACGAACGGGCCGCGCTCGATCTTGAGTGCGTTGCGGCGGGTATCGAGCAGCACGCGGGCCTGCATCCGCTGGCTCTGGCGCAGGCCCTGCGGCTGCTTGTCGGCGAAACGGATGCGGGCATTGACCTCGCCGGCGACCACTTCCGGGGAGACGGCGGAAATCTCGCCGGCGAACTGGCCGCTGCCGCCGGTCAGCTGCGCAGGCATGCCGATCGTCAGCTCGCGGGCGAAGCTCTCCGGCACCTTGATCTCGATCTCGAAGCGCGACAGGTCGACCACGCCCAGGATCGGCGCATTGGCGACCACGTTGGTGTGCTGGGTCGCCTGCACCTGGCCGACCTGGCCATCGAACGGCGCACGCAGCGTGAGGGCGTCCACCTGGCGCTCGACCTCGGTCACCACCGCACGCTGGCGGTCGGCGAGCAGGCGCTTGTTGCGCGCATCGAGGTCGGCGCCCTGGGCCTTGAGCAGGGCGTCCTTGCGGGCATGTTCGAGCTGGATGTCGCTCTTCTTGACCGTGTCTTCGGCCTTGGCGACATCGACCTGCGGCACCGCGCCCCCATCGAAGCCACGCTTGTAGCGTTCCAGATCGCGCACGGCCGCCTGGCGTTCGATCACTGCCTGGTCGGTATCCTTCTGGGCCGTGGCGCGCGCCAGGGTCGCATCCAGGGTGGCGCGGCTCGCCTCGGCCTGCAGGCCGGCCAGGGTGGCCTGTTCCTGGGCCAGCTTGCTGCGCAGTTCGGGGCTGTCGATCACGGCCAGTTCCTGGCCCTGCTTGACCACGTCACCGGCCACCACCTTCAGGTTCACGTTGCCGGCGGAGATCGCATACAGCACCGGATTGTTGGCCGCGATCACGCGACCGTCCGCGGCGATGTCGCGGACCATGTCGCCGCGGGTGACCTCGGCGATGCGGACGCGGGCGCTGTCGAAGGAGCGGCTGGCCCCGAGCCAGGCACGGGCGGCGAAGCCGATCGCCAGCAGCACGACCAGCGCGGCGACCGCCGGCCACAGCCAGCGCTTCCACGGGGCGGGCGCGGCATGCGAGGAAAGGGTCTGGTCCTGGGCGGAAGTGTCGCGGATCATCGGGCTCGTTCGCGGTTGGGTTGCGGAGTACCAAGCAGACCCCGTGCCAAGTTTTGGCCCTTTTAAAACAACGACTTGCGAATTGGGGCGTGTGTCCGTGTGTCCGCGGACACCGGGCCGGACACTTTCGTTAAGCGGACAGCGCCCAAGCGTCCGGGGCCGCCGCGCTAGAATGCGGGGCTTACCAGCAGGGATCTGAATCTATGTGCGGCATTGTGGGAGCGATCGCCCATCGCGACGTGGTACCGGTACTCATCGAAGGATTGAAGCGGCTGGAATACCGGGGCTACGACTCCTCCGGCATCGCCGTGATCGACGCCTCTGCCGCCGCACCCGATGTCCGCCGCGTGCGCCGTACCGGCCGCGTGGCCGAGATGGAGAAGGCCGCCGCGAGCGAAGGCTTCCAGTCGCTGCTGGGCATCGGCCACACCCGCTGGGCGACCCACGGTGGCGTGACCGAGGCCAATGCGCACCCGCACATCAGCCACGGCGTGGCGCTGGTCCACAACGGCATCATCGAGAACCATGAAGAACAGCGCGAGAAGCTGCGCGCGCTGGGCTACGTCTTCGAGTCGCAGACCGACACCGAAGTGATCGCGCACCTGATGCACCATCATCTGAAGGCAGGCGACAGCCTGCTGTCGGCGCTGCAGCGCACGGTCAAGGAACTGACCGGTGCCTACGCGCTGGCGGTGATGAGCCGTGCCGAGCCGGATCACTTCGTGTGCGCGCGCATGGGCTGCCCGCTGCTGATCGGCGTCGGCGAGGGCGAGAACTTCGTCGCCTCCGACGTCTCGGCGATCCTCCAGGCCACCCGCACGGTGATCTTCCTGGAAGAGGGCGACACGGCCGATATCCGCCGCGATGGCGTGCAGGTGTACGACGAACACAATCAGCCGATCGTGCGCGACGTGCATCTGTCCGATGTGTCGCTGGCGTCGCTGGAGCTGGGTCCGTACCGCCACTTCATGCAGAAGGAAATCCACGAGCAGCCGCGCGCACTGGGCGACACCATCGAAGCGGCGATCGATGCCGGCGGTTTCCCGGCCACCCTGTTCGGCAAGAATGCCGAGGCTGTGCTGTCGGGTATCGAAGGCGTGCAGATTCTTGCCTGCGGTACCAGCTATTACGCCGGGCTGACCGCGCGCTACTGGATCGAAGCGATCGCCGGGCTGCCGTGCAGTGTCGAGATCGCCAGCGAATACCGCTATCGCGCGGCCTATGCGAATCCCAAGCACCTGATCGTCACCATCTCCCAGTCCGGCGAAACGCTGGATACGATGGAGGCGCTCAAGTACGCCAAGTCGCTCGGCCACCTGCATACGCTCTCGATCTGCAACGTGCCCGAGAGCGCGATCCCGCGCGCCAGTGAACTGGTCTGCTACACCCGTGCCGGTGCCGAGATCGGCGTCGCGTCGACCAAGGCCTTCACCACCCAGCTGGCCGCGCTGTTCCAGCTCACCGTGGTGCTGGGCAAGCTGCACGGCCGCATCGATGCCGCGCAGGAAGCGGACTACCTGGAGCAGCTGCGCTTCCTGCCGGGCAGCGTGCAGCATGCGCTGAACATGGAGCCGCAGATCGCCGCATGGGCCGAGCGCTTCGCGCGCAGGAACAGCGCGTTGTTCCTGGGCCGTGGGCTGCATTACCCGATCGCGCTGGAAGGCGCGCTCAAGCTCAAGGAAATCTCGTACATCCACGCCGAGGCCTATCCGGCCGGCGAGCTCAAGCATGGCCCGCTGGCGTTGGTGGATGAAGAGATGCCGGTGGTGGTGATCGCCCCGAACGACAGCCTGCTGGAAAAGGTCAAATCCAACATGCAGGAAGTGCGTGCCCGCGGCGGTGAGCTGTTCGTGTTCGCCGACCAGGACAGCAACTTCGTCGAGTCCGAAGGCGTGCATGTGATCCGCACGCCGCGCCATGCGGGTGTGCTGAGCCCGATCGTGCATACGATTCCCGTGCAGCTGTTGGCTTATCACACCGCGCTGGCCCGCGGGACAGACGTGGACAAGCCGCGCAACCTGGCCAAGAGCGTGACGGTGGAGTGATGTGTCCGCCGCCGAGGCGGCACTGACGCGTATCGAGGGTGGTCCTGCGGGGCCACCCTTTTTTGTGCGCCACCCATGGGGTGGCTCTACCCGGCCGCCGGTACTGGAACTTTATTCGTGCCCTGCGGCGGCATTCAGCGACGGTTTTACCGGCGGTGCCATTCTCAGGGTCGTCCCCCGCTTCCACGACGAACCGTCCCAGATTTGCAAACTCCTGGGCCGGGGTGCGGACGTAGAATCGAATGGCCGAGGACCGCGTGGCGATGCCACCGACCTCGCTGCAACCAGGCGCATCTCTCGACTTCAGTAACCTGTAACAGGAAACAAGAATGAACGTCCGCGAACTCCTGCAATCCAAGAAAGAAGCCATCGTCACCATCGATGTGGAAGACACCATCGGTGCCGCGGCCCACAAGATGAGCGCGCACAAGATCGCCGCCCTCGTGGTGATGAAAGACGATGCACCGGTGCGTATCGTGTCCGAGAAGGACATCGTGCGCAGCCTCGCGGAAGATGGTCCCCAGGCGGGCAGGCGGGTCATTTCCACGCTGCCGTCGGCAGGGCTGGAAGGCATCGGTCCCGACGCGAGCCTCAAGCAGGCGATGGCGCTGATGACGTACTCCCGCCATCGTCATCTGATGGTGACCGAGGGCGCCACCCTGGTCGGCATCCTGAGCCTGGGCGATATCGTGAAGAATCTGCTCAGCGAGCTGGAGCTGGAAAAGGCGGTCCTGCAGGACATCTACATGGCGGCGCACTGACGCTGCCCGAGCTGCGTTGACGGGCATTGCCGGCCATCGGCCGGCAACCCCATGCGAGGTCAACGTGTGCGTTGAACCTCGACCAGGTGCTGGAGGTCGTCCTTCAGCAGCCGATAGGCGTCCTCGCGCGCCGCATCGCCGGTCTGCCGCAATACCCACGACGGATGCACCGTGGCAAACGCCCGCGTGCCGTCGTCCAGCACGTGCCAGCGTCCGTGGTTCTTCATCAGGTTGAAGCCGGCCCCGAACACGGCCGTGGCCGCGCTCGCCCCCAGGCAGACGATCACCTGCGGTCGCACGTTCTCTATCTCGCCCATCAGCCAGGGCCGACACGCGTTGATGTGGGTCATCTGCGGTTTACTGTGGATGCGCCGCTTGCCGCGCCGCTCGAAACGGAAGTGCTTGACCGCATTGGTCAGGTAGAGTGCGCTGCGCTCGATGCCGAGTTCGCGCAGCGCACGATCCAGCAGCTGCCCGGCGGGGCCGACGAACGGATGCCCGCTGAGGTCCTCGCTGTCCCCGGGTTGTTCGCCGACCAGCATGATCGATGCATTCGGTGGACCTTCACCGAACACCGTCTGCGTGGCCGGTTCCCACAGCGGACAGCGGCGGCACGCCGCGGCGGCATCGCGCAGCGCGTCGAGCGTGGCAGGCGTCGTCTCTGTGGCGGGCTCCGGTGCCGCGATGGCCTGGGGAATGCGCCGCCGCGGGGCCTGCGCTTCACGGTCGTGCATCTCCTGCACCCGGTCACCGGCATCACGCACCAGCTGTGGCAGCAACGAGGCTTCGGGCAGGTGCTTCCAGTATCTGGCGGGCATCTCCTGCTGCATCATGCGCGTGTTGAGCCGGGCCGGATTGAAGATGTTGGCGTAGTAGGTGCGCCACAGTTCTTCGCGTGCGTCTTCCAGCGGCGCATCGCTCTGGTGGCCGCCCGGACCGAACGACAGCTGCTGCCCATCCCAGTGCACGCTGCGGTACGGCGTCAGGATCGCCCAGCGCATGCCGGCGAATCGTCGCGCGAAAAACGGTGCGACGCGGTCGACGATCTGGTGATCCGGTTCGAACCAGGCAATGAACGCGTCCTGTTCGCCGGGCACCTCCCGGAAGCGCACGAAGGCCTTCATCTTGTGCGTATCGCGGCGTACCGCCTGGCTCAAGGCCATGGCGCGAAGCACGTCGGCATCGGCGGGATTGGACAGCAGGCTGCGTTCGCCATGGGTGATGCGCCACAGCATGCGATAGAGCAGTGACATCCGCTGCGGATCGCGATGGCACAGGCAGATGGCAGCCAGCTCGACAAAGCTCCTGGGGACATGGACCTGCGGCTCGGCCGGTGGCGCGCTGTCCTCCGCCGAGGTCAGCGATGGCGCTTCCAGCAGCGACGTCTCGCTGCCAGACAACCAGTCCAGCTGATCCGGCGCGACCGCGTGGCGCAGGGCCAGGCGCGCGGCGGTGCGCCATGCTTCCAGAGACCACGCCGGGTCGACCCGCACACTCCAGCGCGCCATGTCAGCTCGGGGTCGCGTCGGGGAACAACGCACCCTGTCGCGGCGGTGGTGCCAGTCGGGCCCGCAGCGCCGCCGGATCATCCAGTGCACGCCGCGGATGATGGTCGGCCAGCTGCACGAACGGCAGCAGCTTGCTCATCGGTGCACGCAGGCGGGCCACATCGGCCACGCGCAGGCGTCCATGCCGCCGCGCCATCAGCACGCGCTTGACGTTGCGTACGCCGAGCCCGGGCACGCGCAGCAGCAGCTCCTTGGGCGCGATGTTGAGATCGACCGGGAAGCGCTCGGGGTGACGGATCGCCCAGGCCATCTTCGGGTCGATGTCCAGGTCCAGCATGCCGCCCTGGGTGGTATCGGTGATTTCCTCCACGCCGTACCCGTAGAAGCGCAGCAGCCAGTCCGCCTGGTAGAGGCGGTGCTCGCGTGCCAGTGGCGGTGCCTGCAGGGGCAGCGCCTTGCTGGCATCGGGAATGGGGCTGAAGGCGGAGTAGTAGACGCGGCGCATCCGATAGTTGCCGTACAGATTGTCGGCCGCGCTGAGGATCTGGTTGTCGCTGGCACCGTCGGCGCCGACGATCATCTGGGTGCTCTGCCCGGCCGGCGCGAAGCGGGGCGCGCGGGCCCGGCGGCCGCGCAGGGCCGGCGCGGGGGGCGCTGCAGCGGCTGCCGAGGATGATGGCGCGTCAGGGTCCGGATGTGACGTGCGCGCTTCCTTGGCTTCCTCGATGCGCCAGCGCAGCTCGCCCATCGCGCCGCGGATCGACGGCAGGGATTTCTCCGGCGCGAAGCTGGCCAGCCCTGCCTCGGTGGGCAGCTCGATGTTGATCGACAGCCGATCGGCATGGCGTCCGGCAAGCGCAAGCAGTTCCGGGGAGGCTTCCGGAATGGTCTTGAGGTGGATGTAGCCGCTGAACCGGCGTTCTTCGCGCAGCAAGCGCGCGATCTCCACCATCTGCTCCATGGTGTAGTCGGCATTGCGGATGATCCCGCTGGAGAGAAACAGCCCCTCGATGTAGTTGCGCTTGTAGAAGTCCATCGTCAGCGCGACCACTTCCTCCACGCTGAAACGCGCCCGCTGCACGTTGCTCGATACGCGGTTGACGCAGTACGCGCAGTCGTAGATGCAGAAGTTGGTGAGCAGGATCTTGAGCAGCGACACGCACCGCCCATCGGGCGTGTAGCTGTGGCAGATTCCCATCCCCTCGGTACTGCCGATGCCACCGGATGCACGCGAATCGCGCTTGCCCGCACCACTGGAGGCGCAGGACGCGTCGTACTTCGCGGCATCGGCAAGGATGGCCAGTTTGCGGATCGTCTCCATGGAAAGACCGTACCGAGGCACGATCTCATCCAGTGAGACGCATCAGATACTCCCTGAAGAATTCAGGTTCCGACTCAGCCTTCGAAGGTCACTTTCACCGAGTCCGCGCTGTAGGTGGCCGGCCCATGGAACACCACTTCGATGTTGTTGCCATCCGGATCCAGCGCGAACGCCGCGTAATAGCCCGGGTGGTAAGGGCGCTCGCCCGGGGCGCCGTTGTCCTTCCCACCGTTGGCCAGCGCCGCCTGGTGGAAGGCCTCGACCGTGGCGCGGTCGCGCGCCTGGAAGGCGAGGTGGTGGCGACCGGTGAGCTGGCCCAGCGCCGCGTCGCTGTCCGGCGTGGAGATGAACAGTTCGTCGGCCCAGAAGTAGGTGTCGCCTTCGCCGGCGATCGGAATGCCGATCGTGTCGAACACGGCCTGGTAAAAGCGGCGGCTGGCGGCGAGATCCCTGACCACCAGCTGCAGGTGATCGATCAGGCGGCCGCGGTGCAGTTCCATCGTTTCCATACCGACTCCGTTGGGTGGTGGGACGGGGCGCAGATATACCACCGGACGCAGCGCGACGCATCGCGGCGATGTCGACCTTGCTGACTGAGCGCAGCGGTCTGTCGGCCACGGCCCTTCCGCCGGCCCGCACGCTGACCTACGCTGCGCGCTGGCGTCATGAACGCGCAGGCGGAGGAGGCACGATGCTGTGGATGGTGATGATGGCCCAGGCGGTCGCAGGCGACGCGGGCTATGAACAGGTGCGGGCGCTGGCGCAGCGCGATGAGGCCAGCCTGGTACCGGCGGCGTATGCGGAGATGCTGGACAGCATGAGCCGGGTCGGCGGGGCCAGCTTTACGCGCTGCATGCCCACGCCCGCGCCGCAGGCGCTGGCGCCCTTCACCGTGGTGCTGCAGCTGGATGCGCAGGGCAGGGTGGTGCGGACATGGCGCGAAGGCGAGGAGGCGGTCGCGCGCTGCGTTGATGCGGGGTTCGTCGGGAAAACGTTGTTCGTGCCGCCGAAGGCGCCTTTCCATGCGGCCTTCGAGTTCCAGGTCCAGCCCTAGCCTCGACAACGCGCCGGCGGGGCCGGCGCGTCGTACAGAGGCGGGATCAGGCGATCGGGGTATTGGAGATGATCTCCACCCAGTAGCCGTCCGGATCCTTGATGAAGGCCAGGTGCTTCATGCGGCCGTCTTCCAGGCGCTTCTGGTAGGGCACCTGCAGGTCATCGAAGCGCTTGCAGGCGGCCTGGATGTCCGGCACGGAGACACAGATGTGGCCGAAGCCGCGCGGGTCGGTATTGCCGTCGTGGTAGACCGGGCCGTCCTGGTTCTCGGTGCCATGGTTGTGGGTCAGCTCGAGCACGCCGGGGATGCCGGCCATCCAGACGCGGCGCGCGTCGTCGCCCTCGGGAATCTGCGTGCCGGCCGGCAGCAGGGCCAGGAAGTACAGGCTGAACTGCGCCTCGGCGAAGTCGCGCTGGTCGATCAGGCGGAAGCCGAGCACGCGGGTGTAGAAGTCCAGCGATGCGGCGGCATCCTTGACGCGCAGCATGGTGTGGTTGAACACGAAGCCGGTGGTTTCGGCGGGCACCTGGGCGGCGACACCCGGCTGGTTCTGGAAGGCGGCAAGGCTCATGGGGGATCCTGGGGCGGGGCCGCATCGGCGCGGCGGACAGACCATTTTAGCGGTCCCGGCTGGGCGGGGTGACGGGTAGAATGGTGTGTCTCCCTGAGCAGCGTTCACCATGTCCCAGCGTGAATGGGTGGCCGCCGCCATCCGCAAGATCGAAGCCGACTTCAACCGTTCGGCCGATACCCACCTGATTCCGATGGACCTGCCGGGGTTCGAGGGCATCGACCTGTACTTCAAGGACGAGTCCAGCCACCCCACCGGCAGCCTGAAGCATCGCCTGGCGCGCTCGCTGTTCCTGTACGCACTGACCAACGGCTGGCTGCGCGAAGGACGTCCGGTGATCGAAGCCTCCAGCGGCTCCACGGCGGTATCCGAGGCGTATTTCGCGCGGCTGCTGGGCCTGCCGTTCATCGCGGTGATGCCGGCAACGACCTCGCCCGAGAAAATCGCGGCGATCGAGTTCCATGGCGGGCGTTGCCATCTGGTCGAGCGTGCCTGCGACCTGAACTGCGATTCGGAAACGCTGGCCCGCGAAACCGGCGGCCACTTCATGGACCAGTTCACCTATGCCGAGCGTGCGACCGACTGGCGCGCGAACAACAACATCGCGGAATCGATCTTCAAACAGATGGCCGAGGAGCCGCATCCGGTGCCCGAGTGGATCGTGTGCAGCCCGGGCACCGGCGGCACCGCGGCGACGCTTGGCCGCTACGTGAGCTACCGCCGGCATGACACCCGCATCCTGTGCGCGGACCCGGAGGTCTCGGTGTTCTATGACGGCTACTGCGCCGCGCTGGCCGGTCAGCCCTGGCGCGAGCTGACCTGCAGTGGCGGCTCGCGGGTGGAAGGGATCGGCCGGCCGCGGGTGGAGTCCAGTTTCATTCCGACCAGCGTCGATGCGATGGTCAAGGTGCCCGATGCGCTGAGCCTGGCGGCGATGCGCCACGTCAGCCGCCAGCTGGGCCGCCGCGTGGGCGGCTCCACCGGGACCAATTTCATCGGCGTGCTGCAGGCCGCGCAGCTGATGCGCGATGCCGGCCGCAGCGGCTCGATCGTGACCATCCTGTGCGACAGCGGCGAGCGCTACGCGCACAGCTATTACAACCCTGAGTGGTACCCGAAGCAGGGCATCGACGTGGAGGGCGCCGATGCGCTGCTCGCCGCTGCTGTGGCCGGGCAGGGGCTGCCGGCGCTGCCCTGCGTCTCGCTGGAAGCGCTGTACTGAGCGGGGCGCCGGATCTGGCGTGAACCTGGCCCATCGGCGCGCGCCGGGGCCTTGTGCGGGGTGGGGGGCAATGCCATATCGTGGGGTGATGCCGCTGCGGCGGCCCCGTTGTCTGGAGATGCCTGTGACCCCCACCAACCCCCTGCTCGATTTTTCCGGCCTGCCGCGCTTCGATGCGATCCGGCCCGAGCACATCGCCCCGGCGATCGACGCGCTGCTCGCCGAGGCCGAGGCGGCGGTGAAGACCGCCGAAACCGTCACCCCGGTGACCTGGGCGAGCTTCGCCGACCCGCTCGACGATGCCACCGAGCGCCTGTGGCGCGCGTGGGGCCAGGTCGGCCACCTGCAGGCCGTGGTGAATGCCCCGGCGCTGCGCGAGGCCTACAACGCGAACCTGCCCAAGGTGACCCGCTTCGGCAGCGCACTGGGCCAGAACCTGGCGCTCTACCAGCAGTACCGTGCCCTGGCCGCCACGCCGGAAGCGGCGCAGTACGACCCGGCACGCCGCAAGGTGCTGGAGAACGCGCTGCGCGATTTCCGCCTGGGCGGTGCGGAACTCGATGACGCCGGCAAGGCGCGCTACAGCGCGATCCGCGAAGAACTGTCCGCGCTGTCGGCGACGTTCTCGCAGAATGTGCTGGACGCCACCGATGCCTGGTCGCTGCACGTGGAAGACCCGGCCGAACTGGCCGGCCTGCCGGACGACGTGATCGCTGCCGCGCGTGCGGCGGCGGAGAAGGACGACCTGCCTGGCTGGAAACTGACCCTGCAGATGCCGTGCTACCTGCCGGTGCAGACGTATGCCGAGCATCGCCCGTTGCGTGAAGCGCTGTACCGCGCCAACGCGATCCGTGCCTCCGAGTTCGGCGATACCGCGCTGGACAACAGCGGCAACATCGATCGCGTGCTGGCGCTGCGTGCGGAGCTGGCCACGCTGCTGGGCTTCGCCAACTACGCCGAGTATTCGATCGCGACCAAGATGGCCGAGGATGCACCGCAGGTGCTGGGTTTCCTGCGCGATCTGGCCGCGCGTGCCAAGCCGTTCGCACAGCGCGACCGCGCCGAGCTGGAGGCGTTTGCCCGCGACGAACTGGGCATGCCCGCGCTGGAGGCCTGGGACCTGGCATTCGCCGCGGAGAAACTGAAGCAGGCGCGTTACAGCTATTCCGAGCAGGAGGTGAAGCAGTACTTCACCGAGCCGAAGGTGCTGGACGGCCTGTTCAGCGTGATCCGCAGTCTGTATGGCCTGGAGGTCCAGCCGGACACCGCGCCGGTCTGGCACCCGGATGTGCGCTTCTTCCGCCTGGTCGACGCACAGGGGGCGCTGGTCGGCCAGTTCTATCTGGATATGTACGCACGCGAAGGCAAGCGTGGCGGCGCGTGGATGGACGATTGCCGCAACCGCCGCGAGACCGCCGCCGGTGTGCAGACGCCGCTGGTGTACCTGGTCTGCAATTTCGGCAAGGGCGCCGCGGGCCAACCGGCGACCTTCAGCCACAGCGACGTGACCACGCTGTTCCATGAAATGGGCCATGGACTGCACCAGTTGCTGACCCGCATCGGCGAACTCGGCGTGGCCGGCATCAATGGCGTGGAGTGGGATGCGGTAGAGCTGCCGAGCCAGTTCATGGAGAACTTCTGCTGGGAATGGGAGCGCGTGCAGGCGATGACCGCCCACGTGGGCACCGGCGAGCCGCTGCCTCGCGCGCTGTTCGACCGCATGCTGGCCGCGCGCAATTTCCAGAGCGGCATGTTCACCGTGCGCCAGCTGGAATTCGCCCTGTTCGACATGCACCTGCACAGCGATTTCGATCCGACCCAGGACAGCGTGCAGGCGTTGCTGGAACGCGTGCGCGATGAAGTGGCGGTCAACCGCCCACCCGCCTGGAATCGCTTCCCCAATCAGTTCAGCCACATTTTTGCCGGTGGCTATGCGGCCGGCTATTACAGCTACAAATGGGCCGAAGTGCTCAGCGCCGATGCCTATGCCGCGTTCGAGGAAGCCCCGGACAAGGTGACCGAAACCGGCCAGCGCTTCCGCGATGAAGTGCTGGCGCGTGGCGGCAGCCGTAGTGCGGCCGAGAACTTCGCCGCGTTCCGTGGGCGCGCGCCGACCGTGGATGCGCTGCTGCGCCATAACGGGATGGCGTAATTCCCAGTTACGGTAGTGCCGGCCGCTGGCCGGCTCGGCACCATGCCGCCAGGAACGGGGTGTCATGCAACCTGAGGCGCCGGCCAGCGGCCGGCACTACCCCGTAGCGTGATCGGACGGTACCTCGATCACTCCGCGTAGATCATCTTCCGGGTCATGCCGCCGTCGACGATGTGGTCCTGGCCGGTGATGAAGCCGGCCAGGTCCGAGAGCAGGAAGACGGCCAGCGCGCCGATGTCGGGCGGCTGGCCGACCCGGCCGACCGGATGCTGCGCATGATCGCGGCGCGAGAGCTTGGGCGTGCGCCGGCGTGACGGTGCCTGCCAGGCATCGGTGGTGATCCAGCCGGGGCTGATGCTGTTGACTCGCACCGCCGGCCCTTCGCTCAACGCGAGCGCATGGGTGAAGGCGACCAGCCCGCCCTTGGCGGCGGCATAGGCTTCACTGTCCGGTTCGGACTGCCACGCGCGCGTCGAGGCGATGTTGACGATCGCGCCCGTATGTTCGCGCAGGGCCGGCAGCGCATGCTTGCTGCACAGGAAGGCACCCTGCAGGCTGGAGAGGCGGCGTTGCCACTCAGCCACCGGCATGTCCGCCAACGGCGTGCCATGTGCGCTGGCGATGCCGGCATTGTTGACCAGGCCGTCGATGCGGCCAAAGCGCTTGAGCGTGGCCTTCACCAACGCCTGCACGCTGCGCTCGCTGGCCACGTCCGCGCGCTGGAACGCCGCGCGTTCGGGCAGCGCCCATTCCTTCAGGCAGGCCTTGCCGGCATCGGCATCCAGATCGGCGATCATCACGCTGCCGCCGGCGCCGAGCACGGACTGCGCGATGCCGCGGCCGACGCCCTGTGCACCGCCGGTGATCATCACCACGCGGTCGCGCAGCGGCTGTGCCGGCCAGTCAAGGATCGGCGGCGTCAGTGACACGGCGGCATGTCGTTGCGGCCCAGCAGGCGCGTCCAGCCTTCGATGCCGAGCTTGTCCAGCGTTTCGATGTTGCGTTCCACGATCACGTCCGGATCCGGGAACGCGGCCACCGCACGCTCGACGCTGTCTTCGCGCAGCAGGTGCAGGGTCGGGTAGGGCGCGCGGTTGGTGTAGTTGCTCACGTCATCCGGCGCCGCGCCGGCGAACTGGTACTGCGGATGGAAGCTGGCCACCTGCAGGATGCCCTGCAGATCCAGTGCTTCGATCGCCGCATCGGCGTTGTCGAGGAAATCGTTGTAGTCCAGGAAATCGGTCAGCACGTCCGGGTGCACGATCAGCGTGGTGTCGATCTGCTCGGCCGGGGTATCGCGCAGCAGGATCAGCTCTTCGGCCAGTTCTTCGACCAGTGCTTCGGGGGTGGTGGCATCGCTGAGCACGAACCGCACCTGGTCCTTCACGTACACCGCTTTGGCGAACGGGCACAGGTTCAGGCCGATGACGATCTGCTCCAGCCATTTCCGGGTCTCGGCGATCGGGTCGTGAGTGGCGGTGAGGGACGCATCGTTCATGGCGGGCGGTGTCGCTGGCTGGGCTGTTGATTGTACGGCGCGGCGTGTGGGCACCGGTGTACGCACGCGTCCACTGTCCATTAACTGGACACCCGTCATGCTGATAAATCCTTATCCGGCAAGTACTTGCAGCACGCGAGCCACTGGCCAATAGGCAGTGGCCCGCCGCAGGTATCCAATGGCCGGGTACACGACGCAAGGAGTTATCCGCGATGGCAACACAAGCATTCCTGCCGACGGCCACCTGGTCCGGCAAGCTCTTCGATGGCCAGTGGACCTCGGGTGCAGGCACCCAGGACGTGGTCGAACCGGCCACCGGCGAACGCCTGGGCGAGATCGCGATGGCCGACCCGGCGCAGATCGCGCGCGCCGCCGCCACCGCCGCCAAGGCGCAGCGCGACTGGGCCAGCGCCCCGTACGACACCCGCGCGCAGATCCTGCGCCGCGCCGCGCAGCTGGCCGAAGAACACAACGATGAGATCGTGCAGTGGCTGGTCCGCGAAAGTGGCTCGACCCAGCTCAAGGCGGGCTTCGAGGCCAAGGTGAATACCAAGGCGCTACATGAAGCGGCGGCACTGCCCTCGCGCAGCATCGGCGAAGTGCTGCCGTCCGAACCGGGCCGGTTGAACCTGGCGCGTCGCCGCCCGCTCGGCGTGGTCGGGGTGATCGCGCCCTTCAACTTCCCGCTGTACCTGGCCATGCGGGCGGTCGCCCCGGCGCTGGCGCTGGGCAACGCGGTGGTGCTCAAGCCCGATCCGCGTACCGCCGTGTGCGGTGGCTTCGTGATCGCGCGCCTGTTCGAACTGGCCGGGTTGCCGGCCGGCCTCCTGCATGTGTTGCCCGGTGATGGCGCGGCCGGTGCGGCGCTGACCAGCGACCCGAACATCGCGATGATCCAGTTCACCGGCTCCACCGGCGCCGGGCGCAAGGTCGGCGAAGCGGCCGGCAAGCATCTCAAGAAAGTGTCGCTGGAACTGGGCGGCAAGAACTCGCTGATCGTGCTCGACGACGCGGACATGGAGCTGGCCATCGCCAACACGGCGTGGGGCGTCTACCTGCACCAGGGCCAGATCTGCATGGCCACCGGCCGCGTGCTGGTCCAGCGCAGCATCCATGCCCGCTTCCTGGAGAAGCTGGTGGCCAAGGCGAAATCGCTCAAGGTCGGCAATCCGGCCGATCGCGAGGTGGCGATCGGGCCGCTGATCAACGCCCAGCAGCGCGACCACGCCGCGCGCATCGTCGCCGAGGCGCAGGCCGCCGGTGCCACGCTCGCGACCGGCGGGGGCTACAAGGACCTGTTCTTCGAGCCGACCGTGCTCAGCGATGTGAGCCGCGACAACCCGGCCTTCCACGAAGAAATCTTCGCGCCGGTCGCGGTGGTGGTGCCGTTCGATACCGATGACGAGGCGGTCGAGCTGGCCAACGACAGCGAGTACGGCCTGTCGATGGCGATCGTGTCCAGCAATGTCGGCCGCGCACTGAAGCTAGGCGAACGACTGCGCACCGGCCTGCTGCACATCAACGACCAGACGGTGAACGATGAGGTGATCAATCCGTTCGGTGGCGTCGGCGCCTCGGGCAACGGCACCAGCATCGGTGGCCCGTCCAACATCGACGAGTTCACCCAGTGGCAGTGGATGACCGTCAAGGGCGAAGCGCCCGCGTATCCGATCTGAACCAGGAGACCCTCATGACCGCAACAGCAGAACTGCGCGACATCACCGTGGCCGTGGTGCGCGAAAAAGAACAGCCCTTCACGATCGAGAAGGCGCGCATCCGCGGCCCGCAGGACGATGAAGTCCTGGTCCGCGTGGTCGCCACCGGCCTGTGCCATACCGACCTGATCGTGCGGGACCAGTACTACCCCGTGCCGCTGCCGGCGGTGCTCGGCCACGAGGGCGCGGGTATCGTGGAAGCGCTCGGCCCGGGCGTGAAAGACCTCAAGGTGGGCGACCACGTCGTGCTGACCTACGGCGCCTGCGGCCACTGCAATCCGTGCAGCGGCGGCCACGGCGCGTACTGCAAGGACTTCTTCGGGCTCAACTTCGGTGGCGGTGCGCTGGACGGCTCCACCGCGATCCAGGATCCGGACGGCAACCCGCTGCACGATCACTTCTTCGCGCAGTCCTCGTTCGCCACTTACGCACTGAGCCGCGAGAACAATGCGATCAAGGTGCCCGACGATGCGCCGATCGAACTGCTCGGCCCGCTTGGCTGCGGCATCCAGACCGGCGCCGGGGCGGTGATCAACTCGCTCAAGGTGACCGCCGGCAGCAGCTTCGCCAGCTTCGGTGCGGGCGCGGTCGGGCTCAGTGCCGTGATGGCCGCGCGCGTAGCCGGTGCGACCACCATCATCGCCATCGACGTGGTGCCTTCGCGCCTGGAACTGGCCAAGGAGCTGGGGGCCACGCACGTGATCAACAGCCGCGAGGTTGATGTGGTCGACGCGGTGCGCGGGATCACCGGCGGCGGCGCCAACTTCGCACTGGAATCCACCGGTCGTCCGGAGGTGCTGGCGCAGGGCATCGAGGCGCTCGGCGGGTTGGGTGTGATCGGCGTGGTCGGCGCTCCGAAGCTGGGGACCAAGGCCGAGTTCGACGTCAACAACCTGCTGCTCGGCGGACGCAGCATCCGCGGCATCGTGGAAGGCGACAGCGTGCCCAAGGTGTTCATCCCGCAGCTGGTGCAGCTGTACCAGCAGGGCCGCTTCCCGTTCGACAAGCTGGTCAAGTTCTACCCGCTGGACCAGATCAACCAGGCCGCCGAGGACAGCACCCGTGGTGTCACCCTCAAGCCGATCCTGACCATCGGCGGGTGAAACGGTCCGTCGCGGGCATGCATGCCTGCGACGACGTATCAGTCAGCTTTGCGGGAGTAGGCTGTCGGTCCGAGGTGGAGATCGACCGATGGCCGCGATGGTTCTGGAACAGCAGCAGGTACTGGCCGCCGCCCGTCAGCGTTTCGCCGAGGGCGGCGCGCTGATGGACAGCGTGGTCAGCCCGCCGGTACTGCGCTCCTGGGAGCGCTCGCGCCAGGCCGGCGTGCAGCCGCGGCAGGAGCCGTATTACGCGCCCCTTGCCCCGGCGGCCACGCGCTTGGATGAGCCTGGCGACCGCCGCCTCGCACGCTGCGTGCGCGAGGACATGGACCATCTGTGGGCCGCCTTCGGGGGTCGCCAGTGGACCCTGTTCTGCGTCAACGCCGAGGGCCTGGTCATCGCCCAGCGCGAACATGGCCTGGCCGACGTGCCGGTGCTGCGCCCGATCCAGATCGGTCGCCGCCTGCGCGAGATCGACATCGGCACCACCGCACCGGCCTGCAGCCTGGCCGAAGACGCGCCCGCCCTGGTGCGCGGCAATGAACACTATCTCGACCGCTTCGCCACCGTGTTCTGCCTGAGCGTGCCACTGCACGGCCTGGACGGCGAAGTACTGGGCGCACTGGACATCACTGGCACCGGCGAACGCGACGCAGAGCTGCTGCACGGCTACTTCCGGCAAGCGGCCCTGTCGGCCGAGAACCGCCTCATGCAGGATCACCGCCCCTGCCATCTGCTGGCCGTCCAGCACGACGCGCGCTGGCTGCACTCACCGCTGCAGGGCCTGTTGGCCATCGAAGAAGACGGACGCGTGCGCGCCGCCAACCGTGTGGCCCGGCGCCTGTTCGGACTGCCGCGTCGCGGCCCCTTGCCCGTCCTCACCCTGGACGGCCTGTTTGCCGGCGCCAGCACCCACCAGCGCCGCCGCCTGCTGCAGGCCGGCCCCGCCCATCGCGTCCGCCTGGACGACGACACCGCCGTGCACGTGCAGTACCTGCGTGGACCGCGCGCACCGCATGCGAGCCTGAAGATCGACGCGGCCGGCGCCAACACCGCAAGTGCATCGCTGCGCACGCACACCACGCAGCACGTGCGTGATGCCGTGGCCGCTCATCAAGGCAACATCAGCGCCGCCGCACGTCAGCTCGGCATCTCACGCACGACGCTGTACAAGCTGATTCGCGCGTAACGACCAACGCCCGGTGGTAAACACGCCGGAAGCCGCATCTTTTCGATCTGGGCAACGAGGTTGCCGGCCAGCGGCCGGCACTACCGCTTCGCTCGCCCATCCGCCGAGGAATCGTCGGGGCGTCGGGTAGGGCCAGGCCTTGCCCGGACCATGAGCGGCATGGATGCCGCGACATGAGCCCCCATGGATGGGTTCACGGCGTGTCCGGGCAAGGCCTGGCCCTACCCGACGCACCCCTCGGCAGTGAATCGCCAGCCTTTTGCGATGAACTGCCAGCGCTAAAGCCAACAACAGCCCATCAGCAACAAACAGCAGCGCTCTTCGCTGACGCTCTTCGCTACAACCGTTCCGCCAAAATCAATCGCGGAAATTGTCGAACTGCAGCGGAACCTCGAACGTCTCCTTCCTCAGCAGCGCCATCGCATCCTGCAGATCATCACGCTTCTTGCCCGTCACCCGCAGCTTGTCGCCATTGATCTGGCTGTCCACCTTCAACTTGGCCTCCTTGATCTTCGCCGCGATCTTCTTGGCCACCTTCTGCTCGATGCCCTGCTTGACCGTGATCTTCTGCCGCGCACCGGCCAGATTGGTCTCGATATCGCCGAACTCCAGGCACGCCGCATCGATCTTCCGCGCGATCAGCCGCTGGCGCAGGATGTCCGTCATCTGCTGCAGCTGGAAATCGCTCGGCGCGGACTGGCTGATCACGCTGTCTTCCAGCACGAACTTCGCGTCCACCCCCTTGAAATCGAAGCGCGTGGACAGCTCGCGGTTGGCCTGGTCGACCGCGTTGGTCAACTCGTGGATGTCGACTTCGGAAACAACGTCAAAAGAGGGCATGGGCAAACTCCAACGGGTGAATGCCCCCATTCTACCAAGCCACCATGGACGGGCCGGCCAAGCCGGCGATAATGGGCCATGAACACGCAGAAATCCCCCACCCGCGCTGTCGCCTGGATGCTGATCGCCGTCGCCTGCTTTTCGCTGATGGATGCCGGCATGAAGCAGCTGTCGGCCAGCTATCCGACCCTGCAGGTCACCTTCCTGCGCGGCGCGGCCTCGCTGCCGTTCGTGCTGGTCTGGGTCCTGGCCACCGCGGGCCCGCGCTCGCTGGTGCCCAAACGCTGGGTCCTGCACCTGCTGCGCGGCGTGCTGGGCATGGTGATGATCGGCTGCTTCGTCTACGCCCTGCGCAGCCTGCCGCTCTCCACCGCCTACACCATCTACTTCGTCGCCCCGCTGCTGATCGCCGCACTCTCCGTGCCCCTGCTCGGCGAGCACGTCGGCCCACGCCGCTGGATCGCCATCGGGATCGGCCTGATCGGCGTACTGGTGGTGCTGCGCCCCGGCGTCGGCGGCATCATCTCCTTCCCCGGCCTGATGGTGCTGCTCGCCGCCACCGCCTACGCCCTGGCCGCGATCACGGTCAGCATGCTGACCCGGACCGACACCCCGCAGTCGATGGTGGTGTGGTTCCTGGTGATCATGGCGGTCGGCGCCGGCCTGCTCGCGATCCCGGACTGGCAGCCGCTGCAGCTCGGCCACGCGGCGCTGATCGCCGGCATGGGCCTGGCCGGGGCAGGGGGCCAGGTCGCACTGACCCGCGCCTTCCAGCTGGGCGAAGCGTCGATGATCGCGCCGCTGGAGTACACCGGGCTGGTCTGGGTGATCGGCTGGGACCTGCTGTTCTGGGGCGTCCTGCCCGACCAGGTGACCTGGCTGGGCGCGGCGATCATCGTCGCCTCGGGCCTGTACCTGCTGCACCGCGAGCGGATCCGCCGGGTCCAGCCGCCCGGGCCGCTGGACCATCCCTGAGGCCGGCCGATGACCCGGGCCGGCCGGATCACGTTCCCTTAGAACCAAACGGAATATCATTCCGCGCAACCGCACGGGCCAGGGCCGCCCCGCGCTGGTAGGCTGCACGCCCCCTCCCGTCGATGCCCCGGTTGACCGCGAAGTGATCGAGTTCCAGCGCCTGCACAAATCCTATGCCGTCGGCGGCCGCGCGATTGCCGCGCTGCGGCCGCTCGACCTGACCATCGAGGCCGGCGAAGTCTTCGGCATCATCGGCCATTCCGGCGCGGGCAAATCGACCCTGATCCGGCTGATCAACCGGCTGGAGGAACCGACCGGCGGCCGCCTGCTGATCCACGGCGAGGATGTCACCGCGCTCGATGCCGAGGGCCTGCGCGTGCTGCGCCGGAAGATCGGCATGATCTTCCAGCACTTCAACCTGCTGTCCTCGCGCACCGTCGCGGCCAACGTCGCTTTTCCGCTGGAGCTGGCCGGTGCGCCGCGCGCGGAGATCGATGCGCGCGTCGACGAACTGCTGCATACCGTCGGCCTGGAAGCGCACGCCAGCAAGTACCCGGCGCAGCTGTCCGGTGGCCAGAAGCAGCGCGTCGGCATCGCCCGCGCCCTGGCCACACGCCCGCAGATCCTGCTGTGCGATGAGGCCACCAGCGCGCTGGACCCGCAGACCACCGCCTCGGTGCTCAAGCTGCTCGGCAGGATCAACCGCGAGCTGGGCCTGACCATCGTCCTGATCACCCACGAGATGGATGTGATCCGGCGTGTCTGCGACCGCGTCGCCGTGCTCGATGCCGGCCACCTGGTCGAAACCGGCCCGGTCACCGAGGTGTTCCTGCACCCGCAGCACCCGACCACCCGCCGCTTCGTCAACGAGTCCGAACAGGTCGACGAGGGCGAGCTGCACAAGGATTTCGAGGCCGTGGCCGGGCGTATCGTGCGCCTGACCTTCCTCGGCGCGGACACCTACGAACCGCTGCTGGGGCGCATCGCGCGCGAGACCGGCGTGGACTACAACATCCTGTCCGGCCGTATCGACCGGATCAAGGACACGCCGTATGGCCAGCTGACCGTGTCGCTGGTCGGAGGCGACGTACAGGCCGCGCAGGCGGGCTTCGTCGCCGCCGGTGTCCACCTTGAGGAGCTGCGCCGATGATCCTGGCTACCGCAGGCGGGTTCTTCCGCCATCTCGACGCCGGCAAATGGGCCGATATCGGCCAGGCCACGCTGGACACCCTGCTGATGCTCGGCGGTTCGCTGCCGCTGACGCTGCTCATCGGCCTGCCGCTGGGCGTGCTGCTGTTCCTGACCGGCTCGCCGCAGCTGCACCGCAAGCCGGTCCTGTACGGCTCGCTCGCATTGCTGGTGAACCTGCTGCGCTCGGTGCCGTTCATCATCCTGATGATCGTGCTGATCCCGCTGACGCTGTGGATGATGGGCACTTCGCTGGGGGTACGCGGCGCGATCGTGCCGCTGGTGATCGGCGCCGCGCCGTTCTACGCCCGCCTGGTCGAGACTGCGCTGCGTGAGGTGGACCGTGGCGTGATCGAAGCAACCCAGGCGATGGGCGCCACCACCTGGCAGCTGGTCACCCGGGTGCTGCTGCCCGAAGCGCGGCCGGGCCTGATCGCCGGCGCCACCGTCACCGTGATCGCCCTGATCGGCTTCACCGCCATGGGCGGTGCGATCGGCTCGGGGGGGCTGGGCGATCTGGCCTTCCGCGATGGCTACCAGCGTTCGCACACCGACGTGGCCCTGGTCACCGTGGTGCTGCTGCTGGTGCTGGTGCAGATCCTGCAGATGATCGGCGACCGCCTGGTGGAACACTACAGCCGGAAGTAACCGGCCGGTACCGACCGTGGGTCGGTGCGCCGCCCTGTGTTGCGGCCTGACCGCCGCCCTTAGCGGACGTTCGGCACTTCAAAGCCCAGCCGGTCCACCTGTTCGGGATGCTGCGGCACGCGCTTGAGCTTGTCGGTGTTGACCCCGTAATCGTCACGCAGGCGGGTCGCGAGTTCCTTGTAGAGCTCTTTGTCCATGTCCGGCTGGCGCGCGAAGATCCAGGCCATCTCACGGCCCGGGTAGCCCAGCATCGCCCACGAATAGTCCGGCGCGACTTCCAGCACGCGGGTGTGGGTCGGCACGATCTTGTAGAACCAGGTGCGCCAGTTGTGGTTGCCACTCTTCTCGTCCACCGAGGCGCGGACGGTCAGCTCCTGCTGCGGCTCGGAGAATCCATCGCGGTAGCGGTATCTGATCGACACCTTCTGGTCGCCGCGCAGCTGGAACTCGTTGACGCTGGCGACGTGGCCACGCTCGATCGGGTTCGGCACGCGGCCGATCACATACCAGGTGCCCATGAAGCGCTGCAGGTCGATCGGCGCACCGGCGCTGTCGACCGCGACCGGCGTCGGCGCGGGTTCCGGTTTGGTCTCATGGCGGAACGCACAGGCTGACAGCAACGCCAGCGAGGAGACCAACAGGACAGCGCGAAGCGGGCGGTTCGAAGACATGCGGCGGAAGGCTCCAGTGGCTGGCAGGGGCATGGTGGGTGGGACGGCGGAGAACGTCAATGGCGGCGCAGCGGTTGGGTGACCGATTCATCCAATCACGATGGCGGGCGTCCTTCCTGCCACGTCCCCGACGAGGTCGCAGCCCTTGAGATGGCAGCGCGGCAAGGTGACGCATCACTTTCGCACGGAGCTGTGTCATGACCCTGTCGTCTTCCCCGCGTTCGTCCGACCGTCCCGATCCCCGCGTGCTGCGTTGCGTCAGGCAGGCGGCGCTGGCCGGGCTGGCCCTGGTCCTGGTGTGGCCGGCCGCACGGGGCCACAGCGAGTGGATCGGCTGGCTGCCGCTGTGGCTGGCCGGCATGCCCCTGATGGCCTGGTGGAGCCTGCATCGCTTCCGTTTGCCGCTGGCCGGCCTGCTCGCCCGGAGCGCCCGCCGTCGCCGGGGGCCGCAGGCACGACGTCGCAGCCGCCCGCTGGCGCGTCCGGCCCGGCCTGACCTTCGACACGTGAGCCGCGGTCAGCCGGTGTGATAGCGTCCCAAGGCTATGACTGCCTGGAGCTGCAATGTCACGATTCGCTTCCGCCTGCCTGATGGCAGGTCTGATCTCCGCCGGTGCGGCGGGAACCGCCATGGCTGCTGACGCCCCGGCGGACACGTACGCCTGGCTTGAAGACGTCACCGGCGACAAGCCGCTGGCGTGGGTCAAGGAACAGAACGCCAAGTCCGAGGGTCGCCTGGCCACGACCCCGGCGTTCAAGCAGATGGAGACCAGCATCCGCGAGGTGCTCGACTCCGACGCCAAGATTCCCGGCGTGCAGAAGATCGGCGACTACTACTACAACTTCTGGAAGGACAAGCAGCACGAGCGCGGCCTGTGGCGCCGCACCACGCTGGCCGAGTACCGCAAGGCCTCGCCGCAGTGGGAAACCGTGCTGGACCTGGATGCGCTGAACAAGGCCGAAGGCGAGAACTGGGTCTGGCACGGCGCCGACTGCCTGCGTCCGGACTATTCGCGCTGCCTGATCGCGCTGTCGCGCGGCGGCGCCGATGCCGACGTCACCCGCGAGTTCGACCTGGCCAACAAGACCTGGATCAAGGACGGTTTCTTCCGCCCGGAATCCAAGGGTGGCCTGAACTGGATCGACCGCGACACCGTATTCGTCTACACCGATTTCGGCACCGGCACGATGACTACGTCCGGTTATCCGCGCGTGGCCAAGCTGTGGAAGCGCGGCACCCCGATGGCCTCGGCCTCGGTGGTCTACGAAGGCAAGCCCGATGACATGTACATCGCGGCCATGCACGACGATACCCCCGGCTACGAGCGCAACCTGGTCAGCCGCACGCTGGCCTTCTACAACAACGAGCTCTACCTGCGCGCCGACGACGGCACGCTGACCAGGATCGATGCGCCGAACTCGGCGGAGAAGGGCCTGCGCAAGCAGTGGCTGACCCTGGAACTGCGCGAACCGTGGACCGTGGGCGGCAAGACCTACGCCGCCGGCTCGCTGCTGGCCACCAAGCTGGACGACTATCTCGCCGGCAAGCGTGACTTCGACGTGCTGTTCGCCCCGACCGACACCACCTCGCTCGCGGGCACCAGCTGGACCCGGAACCACCTGGTCCTGAACGTGCTGGACGACGTCAAGAGCCGCCTGAGCGTGCTGACCCCGGGCGACAGCGGCTGGAAGACGAGTGCCTTCACCGGCGCGCCGTCGTTCGGCACCGTGGCTGTCAGTGCGGTCGATGCCGATGACAGCGATGCGGTGTGGATGACCGTCACCGACTACCTGACCCCGACCACCCTGGCCATTGCCGAGATCGGCAAGCAGCCTGAAGTGCTCAAGACCATGCCGACATTCTTCAACGCCGACGGCAAGGTGATCGAGCAGCACTTCGCCACCAGCAAGGATGGCACCCGCGTGCCGTACTTCGTGGTGCACGGCAAGGACATGAAGCTGGACGGCTCCAATCCGACCCTGCTGTACGGTTACGGCGGCTTCGAAATCTCGCTGACCCCGTCCTACTCCGGTGGCATGGGCCGCGCATGGCTGGAAAAGGGCGGCGTGTACGTGGTCGCCAACATCCGTGGGGGTGGCGAGTACGGCCCGCGCTGGCACCAGGCGGCGCTGAAGCAGAGCCGTCACAAGGCCTATGAAGACATGGCCGCGGTCGCCCGTGACCTGGTCAGCCGCAAGATCACCTCGGCCAAGCACCTGGGCGTGCAGGGCGGCAGCAACGGTGGCCTGCTCACCGGCAACATGCTGACCCAGTACCCGGAGCTGTTCGGTGCGGTCGTGGTGCAGGTCCCGCTGCTGGACATGAAGCGCTACAGCCACCTGCTGGCCGGCGCCTCGTGGATGGCCGAATACGGCAATCCGGACACGGCCGACTGGGACTTCATCAAGACCTTCTCGCCGTACCACCTCTTCGACGCCAGCAAGACCTACCCGCCGGTGCTGTTCACCACCTCCACGCGCGATGACCGCGTGCATCCGGCGCATGCGCGCAAGATGGCCGCGAAGATGATCGACGCCGGCAAGGACGTGACCTACTACGAGAACATCGAAGGCGGTCATGGCGGCGCGGCGAACAACGCGCAGGCCGCGCACATGCAGGCGCTGGCCTACAGCTTCCTGTGGGAGCAGCTGAGCAAGTAACGACGCCTCCGGGTGGTGGGGCGTCGAGTTGGCCTCACCCCATTTATGCGCCGCGCAGCAATGCGCGGCGTTTTTTTTGGCCGATCAACGCACCCACGTTTCCAGCCCATGGGCGATCCGCCGCACGGCTTCTTCCAGCCGCGGAACTTCCTGCGTGTACGCCAGGCGCACATGCTCGTTCGCACGGTGGTGCCCGAAGTCCAGGCCCGGCGTGAACGCCACATGCTCGGTCTCGAGGAAATGCGCGCAGAACGCCTGCGCATCATCGGTGAACGCACTCACGTCGGCGTACAGATAGAACGCGCCTTCCGGTTCCACTTCGATGCGGAAGCCGAGCGCGCGCAGCGCCGGCAGCAGGTAATCGCGACGCTCGCGGAACGCCGCACGACGCTGCTCGAAGATCGCGATCGAGTCCGGCTCGAAACAGGCCAGCGCCGCATGCTGGGCGATGCTCGAGGCGCTGATGTACAGATTCTGCGCCAGCTTCTCCAGCTCACGCACCGCCTGCGGTGGCGCGACCAGCCAGCCCAGGCGCCAACCGGTCATCCCGTAGTACTTCGAGAAACTGTTGAGCACGAAGGCTTCGTCATCCACCTGCAGTACGCTGGCCGCGCCCATGCCGTAGGTAAGGCCGTGGTAGATCTCATCCACCACCAGGTGCCCGCCGCGCGCCTTCAACGACTGCGACAGCGCTGCCAGCTGCGCCGCGGAGAGCACGGTGCCGGTGGGGTTGGCCGGGGAGGCGACCAGCGCACCGACACTGTCGGCGTTCCACTGCCGTGCCACCAGCTCCGGCGTCAGCTGGTAGGCCGTCTCCGGGCCGACCGGCACCAGCTGCGCGGCGCCCTCCACCAGCCGCAGGAAGTGCCGGTTGCACGGATACCCCGGATCGGCCAGCAACCAGTGCTTGCCCGGATCCACCAGCAGGCTGCTGGCCAGCAACAGGGCGCCTGACCCACCCGGGGTCACCAGGATGCGCTCCGGGTCGATCTGCACCTGGTAGCGATCCCGGTAGAACCCGGCGATCGCCTCGCGCAGCGCGGGCAGGCCGCGGGCCGCCGTGTAGCGCGTATGGCCGGCCGCCAGCGCTGCCTGGCCGGCGCGTACGATCGGGGCGGCGGTGGTGAAGTCCGGCTCGCCGATCTCCAGATGGATCACGTCGTGGCCGGCCTGCTCCAGCGCCTGCGCGCGGGCCAGCAGCGACATCACGTGGAAGGGTTCGATTTCCTGGCTGCGGCGGCTGTAGCCGGTGCCGGTGGGGGGCGTGCGGGAAGTGTCCATGGCCTGATGATAGGCGCAGTGACCAACGACAGGCTTGCTGCTGGCCCACCCGCCGGCACAGACTGCAGGAACACGGACGCCATTGCATTCCCCCGCCAGGAGCCCTATCTCGTGAAACCCGCCCTTTGTTTACTGGTTGCCAGCCTCATGACCTCCAACGTGCACGCCGCCCCCGCGCTGACCCCGCCTGACGCCGAGAAGCACCCGCACACGGTGAAGGCTCCCTTTGGCGCGACCCGCAGCGATGAGTACTACTGGCTGCGCGACGACAAACGCGAAAACACGAAGATGCTGGCCTACCTGAACGCGGAAAACGCCTACACCGATCAGGTCGTCGCCCCGCTCAAGCCGCTCGAAGACACCCTGTACCAGGAGATCGTCGCCCGCATCAAGCAGGACGACGCCAGCGTGCCCTCGCGTGACCGCGGCTACTGGTATTACACCCGCTTCGAAACCGGCAAGGACTACCCGATCCAGGCGCGCCGCAAGGGCAGCATGGAGGCGCCGGAGGAAATCCTGCTCGACATCAACACGATGGCCGAAGGCAAGGGCTACTTCAACGTGGGCGATGCCGATGTCAGCCAGGACAATCACCTGCTGGCCTGGGCCGAGGACGATGTCGGCCGCCGCCAGTACGTGATCCGCTTCAAGGACCTGCGCACCGGCGAAGTGCTGCCGGACCGCATCGAGAACGTCTCGCCCAACGTGGTCTGGGCCGACGACAACCGCACCCTGTTCTATGTCGAGAATGATCCGGAAACGCTGCTCACCGTGCGCGTCAAGAAGCACGTACTGGGCACCCCGGCCAGCAGCGACGTGCTCGTGTATGAAGAAAAGGACGACAGCTTCTACATGGGCGTCGGCCGCACCCGCGATGACCGCTTCCTGACCATCGAACTGCACAGCACGGTCAGCTCGGAAACGCGCTACGCCCCGGCCGCCGATCCGCAGGCGTTCACGGTGCTGGCGCCGCGTGCGCGTGACGTCGAATACGACGCCGACCACTTCAATGGCCGCTGGGTGATCCGCACCAACGATGCGGACGCGAAGAACTTCAAGCTCGTCACCGCGCCCAGCGATGCCACCGCGCGCAGCCAATGGAAGGACTGGGTCGCGCACGATGACGCCGTGCTGATCGAGGGCTTCGAACTGTTCGACGGCTTCACCGCGATCGCCGAGCGCTCCAACGGCCTGGAGCGCGTACGCCTGCTGTTCCCGGACGGTCGCCAGGACTACGTCAAGGCAGACGAGCCGGCCTACTCGATGGGGCTGGCCGCCAACAGCGAGCACGACACTCCGTGGCTGCGTTACGCCTACACCTCGCTGACCACGCCGACCACCACCTACGAGCTCAACACCGTCACCGGCGAACGCCGCCAGCTGAAGCAGCAGCCGGTGATCGGTTACGACCCGTCGAAGTACACGACCGAACGCGTGTGGGTCACCGCCCGCGATGGCGTCAAGGTGCCGGTGTCGCTGGTCTACCGCAACGGCTTCAAGAAGGACGGCACCGGCGCGCTGTACCAGTACGCCTACGGCAGTTACGGTATGTCGATGGACCCGGGCTTCAACCAGACCGTGGTCAGCCTGCTGGATCGCGGCGTGGTGTATGCCATCGCCCACATCCGCGGCGGCCAGGAAATGGGCCGTGCGTGGTACGAGGACGGCAAGCTGCTCAAGAAGCAGAACACGTTCAACGATTTCGTCGATGTCACCCGTGAGCTGGTCCGCCAGGGCTATGCCGCCAAGGATCGTGTCGCCGCCTCCGGTGGCAGCGCCGGTGGACTGCTGATGGGCGCGGTCGCCAACCAGGCCCCGCAGGACTATCGCGTGATGGTCGCCCAGGTGCCGTTCGTCGATGTGGTCACCACCATGCTCGACGCCAGCATCCCGTTGACCACCAACGAGTACGACGAGTGGGGCAATCCGGAGCAGCGCGAGTACTACGACTACATGCTCACGTACTCGCCGTACGACAACGTCAGCAAGCAGGCGTATCCGGCCCTGTTCGTCGGCACCGGCCTGTGGGATTCGCAGGTCCAGTACTGGGAGCCGGCCAAGTGGGTGGCCAAGCTGCGCGATGACAACACCGGTCATTTCCCGATCGTGTTCCGCACCAACATGGAAGCCGGCCACGGCGGCAAGTCCGGTCGCTTCCAGCGTTACCACGAGTTGGCCGAGTCGTACGCGTTCGTGCTCGACCAGCTCGGCGTCACCCAGACCCCGTAACGCCGGCTGCTGCTGCACGCTGTACGCCGACGACCCCGTGTCGTCGGCTGCCGCAGGCGGGTGCGTGGTTTCCGAAGCGCCGGCTGAGCGGGGACGGGTGCGTTTCCGCTGGGCGTGGTGGCTGCTGGCCTATGTCAGCCTGGGCACCGGCATCGTCGGCATCTTCGTGCCGGGCCTGCCCACCACGGTGTTCATCCTGATCTCGGCCTGGGCCGCCTCGCGCGGTTCCGAGCGCCTGCACAACCGCCTGCTGGCGCACCCGCAGTTCGGTCCGGCGATCCGCAACTGGCAGGCGCATGGCGCGGTCAGCCGCCGCGGCAAATGGATGGCGAGCCTGACCATGGCCGTGTGCGCGGGCATCATGCTGTGGTGCGTGCCGGTCGCGTGGGTGAAATGGCTCTCCATCGGCAGCATGGCCTGCGTGGCGCTGTGGCTGTGGACCCGGCCGCTGCCGCCAGGAGACACGCACCGACCCCGGTAGTGCCGGCCGCTGGCCGGCCCCCATGAGCCCGTCAGGATGTGCGGGGAGCCGGCCAGCGGCCGGCACTACCGGGGTGCCTCCACGGGTGTGATTTCCGCGCTGCCCGTTCATCCAGCCAGCACCCAAGCGCTCAAACACCGCGGCTATACTCGGAGGATGAAGACATCCCCCCGTACCCTCATCTCCCTGACGCTGGCCGCCTCGGCGCTGCTGGTGCTGTCGGCCTGTGGCAACAAGGGCCCGCTGGTCCTGCCGCAGAAGCCGGTCCCGGTCGAAGAACAGCTGGTCGAACCGGCTGCCGACGATGCCACGCCGCCGGCCGCCAATGCCGATACCGATTCCCCGGTGGTTCCCGATCCCGTCGACGCCCCGGCGCTGAAGGCCAATGACGGGAATGAGTAAGTCGAACACCTCCGCGGCGCTGCGCTTCACCAAGATGCATGGGGCCGGCAATGATTTCGTGGTGTTGGACCTGCGCGATGGCAGCGCGCCGCCGGACGCTGCGCTGGCCGCGCGTCTGGCCGATCGCCACACCGGCGTGGGCTGCGACCAGATCCTGACCATCGAGCCGCCCAAGGCGGAAGGCTCGGTCGCCTCGTATCGGATCTGGAATGCCGATGGCAGCAGTTCCGAGCAGTGTGGCAACGGCGCGCGCTGCGTGGCGGCCTGGCTGGTGCGTGATGGCGCAGCGACCGGCAGCACCTTCGCGATCGACAGCCCGGTCACCACGCATGCGGTCGAACGCCTGGGCGACGACCAGTACGCGGTGGCCATGGGCGTGCCGCGTTTCGAGCCGGAGAACGTGCCGCTGATCGGCTTCGCCCGCGCCCGCGAGGAGTACCTGTTGCCGTTGCAGGGCGACACGGTGCGCTTCGGTGCGGTGTCGATGGGCAACCCGCACGCCGTGATCGAAGTGGGCCTGGTCGATGCCGCCCCGGTCGAGCGCCTGGGCCCGTTGCTGCAGCAGCACGCCTCGTTCCCGAAATCGGTCAACGTCGGTTTCGTGCAGGTGCTCGGCCCGCAGCACGCGCGCCTTCGCGTGTACGAGCGCGGTGCCGGCGAAACCCTGGCCTGCGGCAGTGGCGCCTGCGCCGCGGCCGTGGTGATGATGCAGCGCGGTCGCCTGCAGCGCGATGCGACGATGTCGCTGCCCGGCGGTGACCTGCGCATCCGCTGGCCGGCCGATGATGCACAGATCGTGATGTCCGGACCCGCAGCCTTCGTCTTTGATGGGGAGTGGAACGCATGAGCGAGACCGCCGAGAAAATCGGATCGCATGAAGTAGCCGCCTGGCTGCGTCGGCATCCGACCTTCCTGAAGCAGTTCCCGGACCTGGCCCTGACCCTGGTGGTGCCGCGCGATGACGGCCCCACCGCGTCGCTGGCCAGCTACCAGCTGGAAGTGCTGCGCGACAAGAACCGTGAGCTGTCGCGGCGGCTGGCCGATCTGGCCACCAACGCGCAGATCAACGAGCGCTTGGCCGTGCGCACGCACCAGCTGACCCTGGCATTGATGAAACAGGACTCGGCGGCGGACACCCTGCGGGCGATGGCCGCCTCGCTGGAAGAGGATTTCGCCGGTGATCTGGTCCGGCTGATCGTGCTGCATCCGATCGCCGGGCTGGAACAGGCGCCGTGGCTGCAGGTGATCGAGGAGAGCAGCCCGTTGCTGGGCGTGTTCCGCGATTGCCTGAAAGACGGCGAACCGATCTGCGGCCGCCTGCAGCCGGAAAAGAACACCGTGCTGTATGCCGGCCGCGCGGAAGAAGTGCAGTCCAGTGCGTTGCTGCCGCTGCCGGGTGTCGGCCTGATCGCGGTCGGCAGTCATGACGGCAATCGGTTCTACCCGGGCATGGGCACGCTGTTCCTGCGCATGATGGGCGAGTCGCTGGTCGTTGCCCTGCAGCGTTTCCCGTCGCCCTGATCGCCCATCGAGCGGAGTCGTCGTGAGTACCGCGCAGGACTTCCTGTCGCATCTGCAGGTGGAGCGCCGCATGTCGGCGCACACCCTGGATGCCTATCGCCGTGACCTGGACGCCCTCGCGGCGTGGTCGGACGGGCAGGGGACCGTCATCGACACGCTGGACAGCGCGCACTTGCGCCAGTTCATCGCCGCCGAACACCGCCGTGGGTTGTCGCCCACCTCGCTGCAGCGTCGGCTTTCGGCGTGCCGCAGTTTCTATGCGTGGCTGCTCAAGCACCACCGCATCGCCGCCAATCCGGCCACGGGCCTGAAAGCGCCCAAGGCACCGCGCAAACTGCCGCAGGTGCTCGATGCCGATGAAGCCGTGCAGCTGGTCGAACTGCCGACCGACGCCCCGCTCGGCCTGCGTGACCGCGCGCTGCTGGAACTTTTCTATTCCTCCGGACTGCGCCTGAGCGAGCTGTGCGCGCTGATCTGGCGCGACCTGGATTTCGATACCGGCCTGGTCAACGTGCTGGGCAAAGGCAACCGCGAACGCCGCGTGCCGTTCGGCTCGCACGCGCGCACCGCGCTGCAGGGCTGGCGGGCCGAAAGCGGCGGCGCGGCGACCGCACCGGTATTCCCCGGGCGCAAGGGAGGCCCCATCACCCAGCGCGCCGTGCAGATCCGCATCCGCCAACTGGCCCAGCGCCAGGGCCTGTTCAAGCACGTGCACCCGCACATGCTGCGGCACAGTTTCGCCAGCCACATCCTGGAATCCTCCGGTGACCTGCGCGGCGTGCAGGAGCTGCTCGGCCATGCCGATATCGCCACCACGCAGATCTACACCCATCTGGACTTCCAGCACCTGGCCAAGGTCTACGACGCCGCGCACCCGCGTGCCAAGCGCCGCAAGAGCGGCAACGAAAGCTGAATCGATCCGCTGCGGCATCCGGGCGCAGGGCGGGGCGGGTTGAAGCGTCGGGCAGAGACCCCACCTCAGTCTTTGTCACCCCGGAGGCTCCATGGACCCCAGTCAGAACCCCAACGTATTTCATGCCACCACCATCATCTCGGTGCGGCGCAACGGACATGTCGCCGTCGCCGGCGATGGCCAGGTCACGCTCGGCCACACGGTGATGAAGGGCAACGCCCGCAAGGTGCGCCGTCTGGGTCGCGAGGGCCAGGTGCTGGCCGGTTTCGCCGGTGCCGCCGCCGATGCCTTCACCCTGTTCGAGCTGTTCGAGGCCAAGCTGGAAAAGCATGGCCAGCTGCAGCGTGCCGCGGTGGAACTGGCCAAGGACTGGCGCACCGAGCGCCGCCTGGGCAAGCTCGAAGCGCTGCTTGCCGTCGCCGACAAGGACACTTCGCTGATCATCAGCGGCACCGGTGATGTGATCGAGCCGGAAGACGGCATCATCGCGATCGGTTCCGGGGGCTCCTATGCCCTGTCGGCCGCCCGCGCGCTGATGGCGCACACCGAACTGGACGCCCGCACGATCGCCACCGAGTCGATCAACATCGCCGGCGACATCTGCATCTACACCAATCGCAACGTGGTGGTCGAGGAGCTTTGACCCGACGGGTCAACGCTCGGTAGAGCCACGCCATGCGTGGCTGCGGTATCCGGTCAGCCACGCATGGCGTGGCTCTACCGCAGCGTTACGTCGCTGCCAGGCAGGCCGGTGATACGACATTCCACCCCATATCCTCGTGAGCACACCCATGCCGCACAAGATTGAAGTTTCTTCCGCCACCATGACCCCGCGCGAGATCGTGCAGGAACTGGACCGGCACATCGTCGGCCAGCACGACGCCAAGCGCGCGGTCGCCATCGCGCTGCGCAACCGCTGGCGCCGCATGCAGCTGCCGGCCGAGCTGCGCAACGAAGTCATGCCCAAGAACATCCTCATGATCGGCCCGACCGGCGTCGGCAAGACCGAGATCGCGCGTCGCCTGGCCACGTTGGCCAATGCGCCGTTCGTCAAGGTCGAGGCCACCCGTTTCACCGAGGTCGGCTACGTCGGCAAGGACGTGGAGCAGATCATCCGCGACCTTGCCGATACCGCGGTCAAGCTGTATCGCGAGCAGGCCAAGGTGCGCGTGCGCACCCAGGCCGAAGAGCGCGCCGAAGACCGCATCCTCGATGCGCTGCTGCCGCGGCGCAGCACCGGTATCGGCTTCGATGCCGACGCCGCGCGCAATGAGCCGTCCGCGCAGGACAACGAGACCCGCATCAAGTTCCGCCGCATGCTGCGCAACGGTGAGCTGGACGAGCGCGAGATCGAACTGGAAGTGTCGGCCAACGTCAGCATGGACATCATGACCCCGCCGGGCATGGAAGAAATGGGCCAGCAGCTGCGCCAGATGTTCTCCAGCATGGGCGGCGCGAAGGCGCAGAAGCGCACGCTGTCGATCAAGGCCGCGCGCCCGCTGCTGATCGAGGAAGAGGCCGGCAAGCTGGTCAACGAAGACGACATCCGCAGTGCGGCGATCGAGGCCTGCGAGCAGCACGGCATCGTGTTCATCGATGAGATCGACAAGGTCGCCAAGCGCGGCGACAACGTCGGCGGTGGCGATGTCTCGCGCGAAGGCGTGCAGCGCGATCTGCTGCCGCTGGTGGAAGGCTCCAACGTGTCCACCAAGTACGGCACGATCAAGACCGACCACATCCTGTTCATCGCCTCCGGTGCGTTCCACCTGGCCAAGCCCAGCGATCTGATCCCGGAACTGCAGGGTCGTTTCCCGATCCGGGTGGAGCTGGGGGCGCTGAGCAAGCAGGACTTCGTGCGCATCCTGACCGAGCCGAAGGCCGCGCTGACCAAGCAGTACGAAGCGCTGCTGCAGACCGAAGGCGTCTCGATGAAGTTCACCGTCGACGCGGTGGACCGTCTGGCCGAGATCGCCTTCCAGGTCAACGAGCGCCAGGAAAACATCGGCGCGCGTCGCCTGCACACCGTGCTGGAGCGCCTGCTGGATACGCTGAGCTATGAGGCCCCGGACCGCGATGGCGAGACCATCAGCATCGACCAGGCGTATGTCGATGCGCATCTGGGTGAGCTGGTGCAGGATCCGGACCTGAGCCGCTACATCCTGTAACGGTGGGTGGTATGAACTGAAAGGGCGGCACTTCGGTGCCGCCTTTTTTTGTTGGCTCGGCGTGGGTGAGGTTGCGGGCAATCCACGGGTACCGGCCGTTGCCCGGTAGCCTCATGCATTTCGGCGAACAGCCCTTTGCCGGCGGTTACCTGGCTTTGGCGGGACGATGCGGGTTTGCGGGGGACGCCGTGAACCCGTCCTTGGGGGCTTGGTCGCAGCATCGATGCTGATCATATCCCCGCAAACTGGTCCCGACCCGCCTTTCATAGTGTGGCGTTGCCACGGGAGAAGCGGGGGCAACGTCAACGGCGTTATTCAGGCTCTAGAGTCACCGGGCGAACTGAAAATGAACGGCCGCCTGGTTGCCCAAGACGGAGACACTGCAAAGGCCGCATTCGGCGTCCATGGATTCGCTGGCCATGGAAACGCAGAAAACCTTAGGATGGACTCCGCCGCAGGTGCCGAGAGCATGGCAAGTGATCGTGCCGTAGAGATACTTTCCAAAGACGAAGAGCTGCTGGTCAAGCCAAGGATCGAAAGATGACATTTCCTACAGTGCTCGCAACCCTCTTTGCGGTGGCTAACGCCCAGTCCGTTCTCCCACAGCATGGTGGGGTCGCAGGTCAATATCGCTATGAAAGCGTCTCAGATCTATCCTTCGAAACCTCCGTGATCACAATTGATCTGGACAAGAAGACGCTTGTTTACCCCGCGACAGTGACCGAAATGGAAGCGTGTCCTGCCAATCGCAGCCGGTGCTTCAAGACAACGCGGATGAGTTTCTGCGCACCGACCGATCCGGAGATGCGCGCGAAGGAATGGGAGTGCGGAGATGGGGATCTCATTTTCGAGCTAGAGGGCGAGCGTACGTTGCGCATACTTGGCGACGAGATCCACACCTTCGTGATTTCACGCCATGGGACCGAGTACTTCTATAGCCCTGAACGCGGGCTTGTGATGTTTAGGTTCGTCAACCAGCCTATCTCCGAGGTGTACTGGTCTGTAGACGGGCGAGGGTTTGGATCTGACGATTCCGCGGCCTCGAAGTAGGTATCTTGATCGGGGCCGTATGAACGACACGCATCTGAAATCGGAGCTGAAAAAGCTGGATGCAGCATCGAAGCTCAAAGCACACGCCCAGCCATAGCCGCCAGCTACTTCGCCGAGAAAGCAATCCCCCTGCAGAAAGCGTCTGGGCGAGAGGTCTTCGCCAACATGGAAGAGCGGCACTCAACCGACTTTCGAGTGGTTGATTGGACCGGCGGTGACAGCCCGAACTCCGCTCCTTTTGTTAGATATACTGGGAATTACACTTGGAAGGCGATGCTACACACGCACTCGGAGGCAAATCTTCATAGTGGAAACGGCGCATACGCGACGGGAGGAAAATTTTACTATGTCGGTATCACTGACGATCACGATATTGCGCGCGCATTCGGCGCAAAGATAGACAGCTACGTGGCCAGGCCTGATGGAAAAGTTGTATGGTTTGACCAAAAAGGCTGGAGAAAGGCCGGCGTTTCATCAGGCGGGGAGAAGGTTTATGCAGGTCATTTCGAGAAAGTGCTTTAGCGCTGCTTCCGCGGTCGCTGTTGCTACTCTTGCAGTCGGCTTTGCATGTGGATACGCGTCGACCCCGGTAAAGCACAACCAGTGCAACATTGAGGAGCAGCGGGCTGGGAAAGCTGTCTGCGGCACACCTTTGACAAGGCTGATCGTCGCCCCTGGCGATTTTGAAGGATTGAGGGTAGAGACCAGCGGATTCATGCTCTATGAAGGCGTGAAAGGAGTTGTCTTCTATCCATCTGATTCCTTGCCCAACAGAACCGACGCATATAGCTGCATCGTAGTGTGGTCAGATAATTCAAATATTGACTGGTCCACGCCGGGGCCTGAACATGGAGTTTACTTCGCCACCGTTGTGGGGACGGTTAGCCTTTCTGACCGTCGAAGAACCTGCTCAGCAGAACTTACCGGAGCGGAAGTCTCAGATGTTTCTGTTGTCCAGCTGCATAAATGAGAAATGCTCCCGCCTTCCATGAGGGACTCGATACTGGTCCCTACAAGGTGCAGATCATGATTGAAACAGCCGCATCAGCTGCGATCTCCGGGATGTTGACACGGACATCGTCTAATGCGAACTGACTGCCATGCCAACGGAATGACAGCGTCAGGGAGCCCGACACCTGCCGGTCAATCGTCAAGCGTTACATCGAGGAGACCCGGGGATGGAGGGTATCCAAGTACACCGTTCGGAAACTCAGAGGGGGGGGCATGCGGCACATGAGCAGGCAGAAGCATTGGAATTCCGGACTCACCCCCACTGTCCGATTCGGAGAACCGGCAGCTGTCTTCGGGAACCTGCATCGTGGGATTGGAGAAATGCAGCTAGGTCATGATTGAGGCGGCACGCAGGGAGTGCAGTGACCATTGATATCGGATTCGGCGGTTCCGGGGTCATGCGTTATCGGGCGCTGAGGGCTTCACTGCAGTCGTCTTGCGACCGACTCTACCGCTGCAATTCGGTGCCTTTGATCTTCCGTGGTCACCGACCACCTATCGAAGGCCGGCCGGGGCGGGTTTGCGGGCCGTCTAAAACATGGATGTTTTTGACGATCCTCCATGGACGGGTTCACGGCGTGTCCCGCACACCCTGCAGCGGACGGCCAAACCCACGGAACCGATGCCCACCGGCTGTTCGCCTGAATGCATGAGGCTGCCGGGCAGAGCCCGGCACCCAGGGAACCCATGCAATCCGAGGAGCCGGCCAGCGGCCGGCACTACGCCTCGTCGTCGGTCGGCAGCGCCGTCGGCGGGGCGCCCGGCGTGAATACACCCGGTTTGACGAAGGCGCTGAAGATCGCATCCAGCGTCTGCATGCCGTCGCGCTGGATCTCGAACAGCTCAGGCTCCAGCATGGCGCTGTACAGCACGCCGGTCAGGCTGGTGCTGACGATCCGCGCCACGGTTTCGGCATCCACGTGGTCGCGCAGCTGGCCCAGCTCGCGCGCGCGCTCGAGCGCGGCGGCGATGATCGCCAGCTCCTCGCGGGATGCCTCGCGCTGCAGTTCCTGCATCGCCTGGCTTTCCACCGACAGATCGTTGCGCAGCATGATTTCCATCATGTTGCGCAGCCGCTCGTCCTCGGCCAGCTCCCGGAACGACACCAGCAGCGCCGAACGCAGGTCCAGGATCGGCGTGCTGCGCTTGGCCGAGGTGGTGCGGCGCATCCGCTCGATGAAGGGCACGCGCTCGCGGTCGATCATCGCGGTCAGCACTTCGGCTTTGTTCTTGAAGTGCCAGTACACCGCGCCGCGGGTAAATCCGGCGCGCGCGCCGATCATCGCCAGGCTGGTGCCGGCGACCCCGTATTCATGGAAACAGACCTGGGCCGCGTCGAGGATGCCCTCGCGGGTGGCCTGGGCCTCTTCTTTGGTTTTTCTGGCCATTGCGCTGTGCAGTTGCTGGATGAAACCGGCCTGAATTGTACCGCTTTACAAACAAACATGCATGTATGTATATTTGCGCCCCACTGATCCTCAGCGAGGACTGCCTGCAGATGCCGGCGGGTCTCGTCCCGGATATTTGCCGTTATTTGCTGCCTGTTTGTCGTCATTCTTCGCTTTTATCGGAAGTTGGGCTGCAGGCGCGCCCTTTTCCGTCTGCGAGCCCCTACCGCCATGTCCAGAACCCCGTACCGTCTTCTCGCGCTGTCCCTCGCGATCGCCCTGACTGTGTCCGCCTGTGGCGGCGGTGAGCAGGAGGGTCCGCAGGGCGGCCCCGGCCAGGTCACCGTGGCCACCCTGAAGGCCGAGCAGGTCGGCCTGACCCGTGAGCTGCCGGGCCGCACCAATGCCTTCCTGGTCGCTGAAGTGCGCCCCCAGGTCAACGGCATCGTGGCCAAGCGGCTGTTCACCGAAGGCGGCCTGGTCACTGCGGGGCAGCCGCTGTATCAGCTCGATGACGCCAGCTATCGCGCCCAGGCCAACAGCGCCCGTGCCCAGCTGGCCCGCGCCGAAGCGACCGCGAATGCCGCACGCCTGAGCGCCAGGCGCATCGGCGAGCTGGCCAAGGTCGAGGCGGTCAGCACCCAGGACAACGAGAACGCGATCGCCGCGCTGAAGCAGGCCGAGGCCGATGTCGGGGCCGCACGTGCCTCGCTGGACGCCGCCAACGTGACGCTGGGTTATGCCCGCATCACCGCGCCGATCAGCGGCCGGATCGGCAAGTCCTCGGTCACCCAGGGCGCGCTGGTCAGCGCCGGGCAGGCTGAAGCGCTGGCGACCGTGCAGCAGTTGAACCCGATCTATGTCGATCTGACCCAGTCCGCGAGCGAGTTGCTGCAGCTGCGCCGCGAACTGGCCAGCGGCCGCCTGCAGGACAACCAGACCCTGCCGGTGACGATCCTGCTCGACGACGGCACCGAGTTCGACCACAAGGGCACGCTGGAATTCTCCGAAGTCAGCGTCGACCCGACCACCGGCAGCTACGCGCTGCGGGTCAAGGTCGAGAACCCGGATCAGGTGCTGATGCCGGGCATGTACGTGCGTGCCCAGGTCGGCAGCGGCGTGCGCGAGAACGCGATCCTGGTGCCGATGCAGGGCATCGCCCGCGATCCCAAGGGCGATACCAGCGCCATGGTGGTCGGCAAGGACGACAAGGTCGAAGTGCGGCAGGTCAAGGTCAGCCGTTCGCTCGGCGACAAGTGGCTGGTGGAAGACGGGCTCAAGGCCGGTGACAAGGTCATCGTCGAAGGCCTGCAGAAGATCCAGCCGGGCATGCCCGTGCAGGCCACCGAAATGGGCGCGGCCCCGGCCAAGCCGGCCGCCGCGCCGGCGGCTCCCGCCGCCCAGCAGTAACCGGAGAATTCCATGGCACGTTTTTTCATTGATCGCCCCATCTTCGCGTGGGTGATTGCGATCATCATCATGCTCGCCGGTGGCCTGGCGGTGCTCAAGCTGCCGGTGTCGATGTACCCGGAAGTGGCACCGCCGGCCGTCGAGATCAGCGCCAACTATCCGGGTGCATCGGCCAAGGTGGTCGAGGACTCGGTGACGCAGATCATCGAGCAGAACATGAAAGGCCTGGATGGCCTGATCTACTTCTCCTCCAACAGCTCCTCCAATGGCCAGGCCACGATCACGCTGACCTTCCAGAGCGGCACCGACCCGGACATCGCCCAGGTGCAGGTGCAGAACAAGCTGCAGCTGGCGATGCCGCTGCTGCCGCAGGAAGTGCAGCGCCAGGGCATCAACGTGGCCAAGTCGAGCAGCGGCTTCCTGCAGGTGCTCGGCTTCGTGTCTGAAGACGGCAGCATGGATGCCAACGACATCTCCGATTACGTCGGTTCCAACATCGTCGATCCGCTGAGCCGCGTGCCGGGCGTGGGCAACATCCAGGTGTTTGGTGGCAAGTACGCCATGCGCATCTGGCTGGACCCCAACAAGCTGCACACCTACAAGCTGTCCACCGCCGAAGTGATCGCCGCGATCACCGCGCAGAACGCGCAGGTCGCCATCGGCCAGCTCGGCGGCGCGCCGTCGATCAAGGGCCAGCAGCTCAACGCGACCATCAACGCGCAGGACCGCCTGCAGACCCCGGAGCAGTTCCGCAACATCATCGTGCGCAGTGCGCAGGACGGTGCCGAACTGCGCCTGGCCGACGTGGCCCGGGTCGAGCTCGGTGCGGAATCGTACGACTTCGTGACCCGTTACAACGGCAAGCCGTCCTCGGGTATCGCGATCACCCTGGCCACCGGCGCCAACGCGCTGGCCACCGCCAACGGCGTGCGCGCCACCCTGGATGAAATGGCCCCGAACTTCCCGGCCGGCCTGAAGGCGGTGGTGCCGTATGACACCACGCCGTTCGTGCAGGTCTCGATCAAGGGGGTCATCAAGACCCTGATCGAAGCCATCGTGCTGGTGTTCCTGGTGATGTACCTGTTCCTGCAGAACTTCCGCGCGACCCTGATCCCGACGATCGCGGTGCCGGTGGTGCTGCTGGGCACGTTCGGCATCCTGGCCGCGCTGGGCTTCTCGGTGAACATGCTGACCATGTTCGCGATGGTGCTGGCGATCGGCCTGCTGGTCGATGACGCGATCGTGGTGGTGGAGAACGTCGAGCGGATCATGTCCGAGGAAGGACTGTCGCCGCTGGAAGCCACGCGCAAATCCATGAGCCAGATCACCGGCGCGCTGGTCGGCATCGGCCTGGTGCTGTCGGCGGTGTTCGTGCCGATGGCGTTCATGAGCGGTGCCACCGGCGTCATCTACCGCCAGTTCTCGGCCACGATCGTTTCGGCGATGGCGCTGTCGGTGCTGGTCGCGATCGTGCTGACCCCGGCGCTGTGCGCGACCATGCTCAAGCCGCTCAAGAAGGGCGAACACCACGTGGCCCACAAGGGCTGGTCGGGCCGCTTCTTCAATGCATTCAACCGCGGTTTCGACCGTTCCAGTACCGGCTACCAGCGTGGCGTGCGCGGCATCCTCGGCCGTCCGTGGCGCTTCATGGGCGTGTTCGCCGCCCTGGCGCTGGTGATGGGCCTGCTGTTCATGCGCCTGCCCAGCTCGTTCCTGCCCAATGAAGACCAGGGCATCCTGATGGCGCTGGTGCAGACCCCGGTCGGTGCAACCCAGGAACGCACGCTGGAATCGATCGACAAGCTCGAAAAGCACTTCATGGAGAACGAGGCCGACGCGATCGAGTCGATCTTCTCGGTGCAGGGCTTCAGCTTCGCCGGCATGGGCCAGAACGCGGGCATGGCCTTCGTCAAGCTCAAGGACTGGAAGGACCGTGATGCGGACCAGGGCGCGATGCCGGTGACCGGTCGCGCGATGGCCGCGCTGGGCGGGATCAAGGATGCCTTCATCTTCGCCTTCCCGCCGCCGGCGATGCCGGAGCTGGGTATCGGCTCGGGCTACACCTTCTTCCTGAAGGACACCAGCGGTGCCGGTCACCAGGCGCTGCTGGACGCACGCAACCAGCTGCTCGGCATGGCCGGGCAGAGCAAGCTGCTGGCCAACGTGCGCCCGAACGGCCAGGAAGACACGCCGCAGCTGCGCATCGACATCGACGTCGGCAAGGCGAGCGCGCTGGGCCTGTCGCTGGAGGCGGTCAACACGACGCTGGCGGCGGCCTGGGGCAGCAGCTACATCGATGACTTCATCGACCGCGGCCGGGTCAAGCGCGTGTATGTGCAGTCCGATGCGCCGTTCCGCATGAACCCGGAAGACTTCAACCTGTGGTCGGTCAAGAACACCGCCGGTGAGATGGTGCCGTTCTCGGCCTTCGCCAGCCAGCGCTGGGACTACGGTTCGCCGCGCCTGGAACGCTACAACGGCGTGTCCGCGATGGAGATCCAGGGCGAGCCGGCCGCGGGCGTGGCCTCGGGCGATGCGATGAACGAAGTGGAGAAGCTCGCCAAGCAGCTGCCGGCCGGTTTCGACATCGAGTGGACCGCGCTGTCCTACCAGGAACGCCAGGCCGGTTCGCAGACGCCGCTGCTGTACACGCTGTCGCTGCTGATCGTGTTCCTGTGCCTGGCCGCACTGTATGAAAGCTGGAGCGTGCCGACCTCGGTGCTGCTGGTGGCCCCGCTGGGCATCCTCGGCGCGGTGCTGGCCAACACCATGCGTGGCATGGAGCGCGACATCTACTTCCAGGTGGCGATGCTCACCACGGTCGGCCTGACCAGCAAGAACGCGATCCTGATCGTGGAGTTCGCCAAGGAAAACCTGGAGAAGGGCGCCGGCCTGATCGAGGCGACGATGCACGCCGTGCGCGACCGTCTGCGCCCGATCATCATGACCTCGCTGGCCTTCGGCCTGGGCGTGCTGCCGCTGGCGATCGCCTCGGGTGCCGGTTCCGGCGCACAGCAGGCCATCGGTACCGGCGTGCTCGGCGGCATGCTGGTCGGCACGGTGCTGGGTGTGTTCTTCATCCCGCTGTTCTTCGTGGTGGTGCAGCGCGTGTTCAATCGCAGGAAATATGGCAAGAACGCAGGAGGTTCCGATGCGTAAGCCCTTGATGGCCAGCCTGGCGCTGGCCGTGAGCCTGGTGCTGTCCGGCTGCTCGACCCTGGAGCCGCGCAGCACCGAAGTCGCCCCGGCGATTCCCTCGCAGTGGCCTGCCACCGCCACCGCAGGAGCACAGACCGCAACGGCCGACGTCGCCGACATCGGCTGGCGCGACTTCTTCGTCGATCCGCGCCTGCAGGCGGTGATCACCCAGTCGCTGGACAACAACCGCGACCTGCGCGTGGCCGTGCTCAATGTCGAGCGCGCCCGGGCGCAGTACCGGATCCAGCGCGCCGATCGCGTGCCGGCCATCGGCGTGCAGGGGCAGATGACCCGCAGTGGCGGCGATGCCCCGGTGACCGAGCAGTTCAGTGCCAACCTCGGCGTGGTCGAGTTCGAACTGGACCTGTTCGGGCGCGTGCGCAATCTGAGCCAGGCTGCGCTGCAGCAGTACTTCGCCGAAGCGGCCAACCGCCGCAGTGCGCAGCTGTCGCTGGTCGCCGAGGTGGCCAACGCATGGCTGACCCTGGGCGCCGACAGCGAACAGCTGCGGATCGCCCAGGCGACGCTGGCAACCTATGAGGACTCGCTGCGCCTGACCGAGGCGCGTCGTCAGCTCGGCGGCGCCTCGGCGCTGGAACTGAGCCAGACCCGTACCCTGGTGGAGACCGCGCGCACGGATGTGGCGCGCTTCGCCGGGCAGGTCGCGCAGGATCGCAATGCGCTGGTGCTGCTGGCCGGTGGGCCGATCGATGCGTCCCTGCTGCCGCAGGCCGAGGTGACCGACGTGGCCAGCGTGCGTCCGCTGCCGGCCGGCGTGCCGGGCGACGTGCTGCTGCGGCGACCGGACGTGATGGCCGCCGAGCACGTGCTGCTGTCGGCCAACGCCAACATCGGCGCGGCGCGCGCGGCGTTCTTCCCGTCGATCAGCCTGACCGGCAACATCGGTTCGGCCTCGTCGGAGCTGTCGGGTCTGTTCGACAGCGGCACGCGGGTGTGGAGCTTCATTCCGAAGCTCAATCTGCCGATCTTCCAGGGCGGCAAGCTGCGCGCGAACCTGGGCATGGCCACCGCCGATCGCGACATCGCGCTGGCGCAGTACGAAAAGGCGATCCAGTCCGGCTTCCGCGAGGCCGCCGATGCGCTGGCATTGAACGAGAGCCTGGATGCGCAGCTGTCTTCGCAGCAGGCGCTGGTGGCCGCGGCGGAGCAGGCGCAGCAGTTGTCGCAGGCCCGCTATGACGCCGGCCTCGACAGCTTCCTGACCTTGCTGGATGCGCGGCGTACCGCGTACACCGCACGCCAGTCGCTGGTCAGCACGCAGCTGGCGCAGCAGTCCAATCAGGTGGCGTTGTACAAGGTGCTCGGCGGCGGTTGGCACGAGCGCGGCTGAGGGATCACGGGTGCGGCCACGCGGTCGCACCCGTGCCGGTCACGGATCATCGGCCCGGCCATCGCCGTGGCAGCGCCGCGCGCGGTCCAGCGCATTGCCGGCTTCGCGTGCCATCCGTTCGTACTCGCGACGGATTTCTTCCAGCCGCTCTTCATCGAGCTCCTCGAGATCGAGCAGTTCGTTGTTGGCGTCCTTGGTGGCGCGGATCAGTTCATCGAGCTTGATCTGGATCGCGGCGGTGTCCGCGTTCTGGCTGTGCTGGATCAGGAACACCATCAGGAAGGTGATGATGGTGGTACCGGTGTTGATCACCAGCTGCCAGGTGTCATTGAACTTGAAGACCGGGCCGCTCAGGGCCCAGATGACCACGATCGTCACCGCCGCCAGGAAGGTCCACGGCGTTCCCGCCGCATAGGACGCCTTCTTGGCGACAAGATTGAAGAGACTGCGCAGTTTCATGAGGCACGACAGGTGGGAGCCGAGGTGCCTGCATCATTGGTGGCGCGCCGTGCAGGCGCTGTGCAGCCGGCGCGGGTCAGGCGCGGGCGTGCAGCCGCGGGCGCGAGGACAGGTCATGGCGGCCGGCATGGTAGACGTGTTCCCAGCACTGGTCGACGAACTGGCGTGCCTGTTCTTCGGACAGGCGCGGCATGATCTGCAGCGCGTAATGGGTCTGGAACATTTCATCGCGCTGCTCATCGCTGGCACGCGGTTGCGTGATCAGCGAATCGCAGGCGAATTTGATCCACGGCACGTAATGGCCGAACGAGCCCGTCCCGAGGTTGCCGTCGGCATGAAGCTGGCGCCAGTGGCTGACTTCGGCGTCGACATCGATGACGGCAGGGATGGAGATCTGGGCGGAAGACATGGTCACTTCAGTCTGGGAAGAAGGGAATCTGGATGATGGCGTAGGGCGCGGTGCAAGCGATGTCATGGCGATGTGGAGCCTGTGTGGCGGCGTTGGCTGCGGTGTTCGCCCAGCAGATGCGCGTGGTGGACCACGCCGAGGCGTTCGGCCAGGGTGGCCAGCCGGTTGCAGACCGCGACGCGGTGATGGGGATGGCGCCGCGTCAACTCATCCTGGATCGCCTGGTAGGCATCCCAGAAAGGCGCGGCGTTGTGGTGGCGTGCGTAATGCACCTGCAGTCTTTCCCACGCGTCCATCAACGCAGGTTCGACGGAGGAGGTGCGGCGGGTTTGGGCATGCATGACGTCTCCTCGACGATGGTGCCCCCTGTGCAACCACCTTAAGACGTTCATGCAGCAGCGTTGTTAGCACCGTGTGTTCGCAGTGTCCGGCAGCGGTCGACGGCGCGTGACGGCGCCACGCGCAGACACCCGCGGCACAGGGGCCTGCACCCTGGCCGTGTCACTGAAGCATTCAGAACGTTGCAGCGCCCGCGCGCGCCGCAACGGGAGCGCGCGGGGCTCTTTCGCGCGGATCCGCGCAGAAGCGGGCGTACTTACTCGCCGATGTCTTCGTTCCAGACCTCGGGATGGGCGTTGATGAAGCCGCCGAGCAGGTCGATGCAGGCCTGGCTCTGCATGTCGATCACGGTGACGCCGTTCTCGCGCAGCCAGTCGATGCCGCCCTGGAAGGTGACCGATTCGCCGACCACCACGGTGCCGATGTTGAACTGGCGGACCAGCCCGCTGCAGTACCAGCAGGGGGCCAGGGTGGTGACCATGATGGTGTCCTGGTACCGGCGTTGGCGGCCCGCCTTGCGGAACGCATCGGTCTCGCCGTGCACGGACGGGTCGCCTTCCTGCACGCGGCGGTTGTGGCCGCAGCCGAGCAGGCGGCCATCGTTGTGGTACAGCGCGGCGCCGATCGGGATGCCGCCTTCGGCCAGGCCCTGGCGGGCTTCGGCGATGGCGGTCTCGAGCAGGGCGGCGTAGTCGGGGGTGGTGATCATGCGCATTCCAGGGACGTGAAGGCCTTCATGATAGTGGGCGGCCTGCCGCAACGGCGCCGGCGGTGCGATAATCGTCCCATGAGCGAATCCCCCTACAAGACTGGCACCACCCATTTCGGCTTCCGCGATGTCGCTGCGAAGGACAAGCAGAAGCTGGTGGGCGAAGTGTTCACCTCGGTCGCGCGCAGCTACGACCTGATGAACGATCTGATGAGCCTGGGCATCCACCGGGCGTGGAAGCGCTACTACGTAGCAACCGCGCAGGTGAAGCCGGGCGACCGCGTGCTCGACCTGGCCGGCGGCACCGGTGACATCGCCGCGCTGATCAAGGAGCGGGTCGGGGACGAGGGTGAAGTGGTGCTGGGCGACATCAACGCCGGCATGCTCTCGGTGGGCCGCGACCGGCTGACCAACCGCGGCCTGGTCGCGGGCCTGAACTACGTCCAGTGCAACGCCGAAGCACTGCCGTTCCCGGATGCGAGCTTCGACCTGGTCACGATCGCCTTCGGCCTGCGCAACGTCACCGACAAGGAAGCCGGCCTGCGCGAGATGCACCGCGTCCTCAAGGTGGGCGGCCAGGCACGGGTGCTGGAATTCTCCGAGGTCACCGCGGACTGGTTCAAGCCGATCTACGATTTCCACTCGTTCAAGATCCTGCCGAAGCTGGGCCAGCTGTTCGCGCGCGATGGCGACAGCTACCAGTACCTGGCCGAGAGCATCCGCAAGCATCCGCCGCAGGAGCAGCTCAAGGCGATGATGGCCGAGGCCGGTTTCGAGCGGTGCCATTACAAGAACCTGACCGGCGGGATCGTCTCGATCCACTCCGGCTACAAGCTCTGACGCTTCGCGCAGCCAACTGAATGCGCAGACCGCCACGTACGGCCTGCGCGAGGTCCCTGGACAGGGGTAAACTGGTCGTTTCACCCCGATCGGTCCCGTTCATGCGATCTCCGTTCCTGTTGATTCCCCTGGCCGTCGCCCTGGCGTCCGGCTGCTCCAAAGAACCGGCGGCTCCGACCGTCGATCCCACTGCCAACGCGCCGGCGGGCACTGCCATGAAAGCGGACAGCCGCAGCCACGATGAAAGCTCGTACGCCGAGCCGGACAAGGTGGTCGTCAAGGACCTCGCGCTGGATCTGAAGCTGGATTTCGACAGCAAGCAGATCGGTGGCACCGCGACCTACACCCTGGAATGGAAGGACAAAGCCGCCAGGCAGCTGGTGCTGGACACCCGCGAGCTGAGCGTGGAGAAGGTCGAGGCGATCGCCGCCGACGGCAAGACCGCGCCGCTGCCCTTCGTGCTGGCACCGGCCGACAAGGTGTTCGGCAGCAAGCTGAGCATCGAGACCCCGGACCAGCCGGCCAAGGTCGTGATCACGTATCACACCGCACCGACCGCCTCGGGCCTGCAGTGGCTGGAGCCGTCGATGACGGAGGGCAAGAAGCTGCCCTTCATGTTCAGCCAGTCGCAGGCGATCCACGCCCGTTCCTGGGTGCCGCTGCAGGACACCCCGAGCGTGCGCTTCACCTACAGCGTGCATGTGGTCTCGCGCCCGGACGTGATGGTGCTGATGAGCGCCGACAACGATCCCAAGGCCGCGCGTGATGGTGATTACACCTTCAAGATGCCGCAGCCGATTCCGTCCTACCTGCTGGCCATCGCCGCCGGCGACCTGGTGTTCGAGCCGATCTCCGGCCGCTCCGGCGTGTGGGCCGAACCGACCATGGTCGGCAAGGCCGCCAAGGAGTTCGAAGACACCGAGAAGATGATCGGCGCCGCCGAGAAGCTCTACGGTGAGTACCGCTGGGGCCGCTACGACATGCTGGTGCTGCCGCCGTCGTTCCCGTTCGGTGGCATGGAAAACCCGCGCCTGACCTTCGCCACCCCGACCGTGATCGTCGGCGACAAGTCGCTGGTCTCGCTGGTCGCCCACGAACTGGCGCACAGCTGGTCGGGCAACCTGGTGACCAACGCCAGCTGGAAGGACATCTGGCTCAACGAAGGCTTCACCACCTACGTGCAGGGCCGCATCACCGAGGCGCTGTACGGCCAGGAAATGGCCGAGATGGAGCGCGAGATCGACCAGAACGATCTGCTCGCCGAAGTGAAGGGCATGAGCGAGGCCGACCAGGCCCTGGCGCTGCCGCCGCTGAGCGAGCGTGATCCGGACGAGGCGCTGAGCCAGGTCGCCTACGTCAAGGGTTCGTGGTTCCTGCAGTTCCTGGAGCAGCGCTTCGGCCGCGAGACCTTCGATCCGTTCCTGCGCGGCTGGTTCGATGACCACGCCTTCCAGAGCGCCAACACCGACCAGTTCGTCGAGTACCTGAAGAAGAATCTGCTGTCCAAGAAGCCCGGCGCTGTCACCGATGCCGAGCTGAAGGCATGGCTGGACGAGCCGGGCATCCCGTCGTTCGCGACCAAGGCCCGCTCGCGCAACTTCTCCATCGTGGATACCGCACGCATCGCGTGGCAGGGCAGCAACACGCTGCCGAACGCGCAGATCACCGGCGAGTGGGGCACCCAGGAATGGGTTCACTTCATCGACGGCCTGGGCAAGACCCTGCCGGTCGAGAAACTGGCTGCGCTGGACAAGGCGTACCACTTCACCGGCACGGCCAATGGCGAGATCGCGATGCGCTGGTACCCGCTGACGATCCGCAGCGGCTACAGCGACGCGAACGAGGCCGCCGGTGCGTTCATCGAGCGCGTTGGCCGCCGCAAGCTGATCCTGCCGATCTACGCCGAACTGGTGAAGACGCCGGAAGGCCTGGCCTTTGCCAAGGCGGCCTTCGCCAAGGCGAAGCCGGGGTATCACCCGATCACCACCGGCTCGGTCCAGGACATGCTGGACAAGGCCGAGGCGGGCACGGCCAAGCCGTAATCGCCAGACGTATCGGTTGAACGAAAAACGGCGGGGAAACCCGCCGTTTTTTCATGCCTCGGCGCCAGCGCTCACACCGCGCGCACCGCCAGGAACATGTCCACGCAGTCGTGCATCACCTGCTGCTGCTGCGCCGGTGCCAGCGGTGGCTGGCCGAAGGTGATCTGCGGCCAGAACGCAAATGCCTTGAGCATCGCCTGCAACTGGTGGGCCGCCTCGGCGGGCGGCATCTCCGCGCGCAGCCGGCCATCGGCCTGGGCGGCGCGGATCCAGCCGGTCAGGCCTTCTTCCTTCTCGGCCAGCTTGTCCATCATCTCGCGCGCCCGTTCGGGCGTGTGCACCAGCTCGGCCATGGCCACCCGGGACAGATCGATGAAGCCGGGGTCGTCGAGCAGGCGCATCTTCCGCGCCGCGAACACCAGCAACTGATCGCGCAGCGGCCGTGCCGGATCGTACGGCACGACATCCAGCGCCTGGCTGGCCTCGAACAGCTGCCACAGGATCGCGGTGAACAGTTCGTCCTTGCTGGCGAAGTGGTTGTAGACGGTGCGCTTGGATACCTCGGCCGTGGCCGCGATGCGGTCCATGCTGGTGCCGGCGAAGCCGAAGGTGCGGAACTCGGCTACCGCCGCCTCGAGGATGGCCGCGCGCTTGCGGTCGGTCAGGCGGGTAGGGCGGTCGGAGGGACTCATGCCGCCATTTTACACCGTTCAGTTTACTTTTCGGAAAAGGCAAGTACACTCGCCGGTGTACTTTCCAGGGCAAGCCCCGATGACGCGTCGCCTGCCTCGATTCCTCCTCCTTCTTACGGTGTTGATCGCCATGTCCATTGGCCTGTTGACCTGCGGTGCCCGCCCGGCTGCCGCCTATGACCAGTCGCCGCAGTTCGGCGACGGGCGCTTCCACAATCCCGTCGGCAAGAGCGCGCTCGGCTTCGTCGGCACGCTGGGCGTGATGTGGAAGTTCCTGTTCGACAAGCCGGCCGATGCCAGCCCGCTGGCGCCGATCCCGGTGCAGGCGCTGACCCGCCAGGCCCTGCTCGATGCGCCCGATGACAGCCTGTGGCGGCTGGGGCACTCGACGATGCTGATGAAGCTGGACGGCCATTTCTGGCTGACCGACCCGGTGTTCGCCGAGCGCGCCTCGCCGATGTCGTTCATGGGCCCGAAGCGCTTCCACGCCCCGCCGTTGAGCATCGACGAACTGCCGCCCATCACCGGCGTGATCATCTCCCACGACCACTACGATCACCTCGACCACGCGGCCATCCTCGCGCTCGCGCCGAAGGTGCAGCACTTCGTCACCGCGCTCGGCGTGGGTGACCGTTTGATCGGGTGGGGCGTGCCGGCGGCGAAGGTGGTGCAGCTGGACTGGTGGCAGGACACCCGCGTGGAGGGCCTGAAGATCGTCGCGACCCCGGCCCAGCATTTTTCCGGGCGCACCCTGGCCGACGGCAACCGCACGTTGTGGGCCTCGTGGGTGATCGACACCGGGCATACCCGGATCTTCTTCAGCGGTGACACTGGCTACTTCGATGGCTTTGCCCGCATCGGCGAGCGCTACGGCCCGTTCGACCTGACCATGATCGAGACCGGCGCCTACGATGCGCAGTGGCCGGACGTGCACATGCAGCCCGAACAGAGCCTGCAGGCGCACCTGGACGTGCGTGGCAAGGTGATGATGCCGATCCACAACGGCACCTTCGACCTCGCGCTGCACCCGTGGACCGAACCGTTCGAACGCATCACCACGCTGGCGCAGGAACAGGGCGTGGCGCTGACCGCGCCGCACATGGGCGAGCGCCTGGATATCCGCGCACCGGCACCGTCCACCCAGTGGTGGCGCGAAGGGCAGCCGGCCACGCCGTGACGGTGGCGCCGAACGGCGTTGTGCCGGCATGACGCGCTTGGCGATAAAGTAGGCGCAGGCGCCTGGCGCGCCATCGTCCAACACGGAGCACCCAATGAAGCGACTGATCCTGGTAGCGGCCTGCGCCTTCGCGCTGGCCGCCTGCAGCAACCCCGACGCCGAGCGCCAGGCGCAGCAGGCCGCCGCGGCCGCCGCCAAGGCGCAGCAGGAAGAGAAGGCTGAAGGCGTGGCCAAGCAGTACGACATGGCCGTTGCGGCCCAGGATTGGGAGCGCGCGCGCATCCACGGCGGCTCGCTGCTGGATCAGTACAAGGACACCGACGTGGCTGCCCGGATCGAACCGGGCTACGCCGAGGTCAAGGCCAAGGCTGAAGCCGCGCGCGAGACGCGCCGCCTGCAGGCGCTGTGGCAGTACAACAAGATCCCGGTCGGAACCAAGGGCATCCAGGCCTCCGCGCAGATCTACAGCAAGGAGCGGGTGGATGTGGACGGCAGCGGTGCCAAACCGGTGCAGCTGGTCTTCCGCGATCATCCCGAGTGGAAGCGCCACGCCTACCTCGTGCTGCAGGCCGGCGATTTCCGCTGCCCGAAGTGCCAGGTCAAGGTGACCGTCGACGACGGCAAGCCGGTGGCGATGGCGGCCTGGCGCCCGGATACCGATGAGGCGATCGCGATGTTCATCACCGACCAGAAGGCGCTGTGGAACCTGGCCCGCAAGGCCAAGGTGATCAGCATCGAATTCCCGGTCAAGGCCGGCGGCACGCGAACAGCCGTATTCGAGACCGGCGGCGTGGACGCCAGCCAGATGCCGCAGTGGTGGCAGTGAGCGGCCTGCCGGCCCTCCGTCACTGGGTGTTCGACATGGACGGCACGCTGACCGTGGCGGTGCATGATTTCCAGCACATCAAACGCGAGCTCGCGATCCCGCAGGAAGACGACATCCTCACCCATCTCGCCGCGCTGCCGGCCGAGGTGGCGGCGGAGAAGCATGACTGGCTGCTGGCACACGAACGCGCGCTGGCAGAGCAGGCGCAGGCCGCTCCCGGTGCCGTGGCCCTGGTACGCGCGCTGCACGATGGGGGTTGCCGGCTGGGCATCCTGACCCGCAACGCGCGCGAACTGGCCCAGGTGACATTGCAGGCGATCGGAGTGGGGGATGTGTTCGCCACCGACGACATCATCGGCCGCGACGAAGCCCAGCCCAAACCGTCACCGGCCGGGCTGCAGTATTTCGCCGAGCGCTGGCAGGCAGCGCCCGCCCGGATGGTGATAGTCGGCGATCACCGTTTCGACCTCGAATGCGGCCGCGCCGCCGGTACCCGCACCCTGCTCGTCAACACGCCGGACAACCCGTGGCCGGGCCTGGCGTGCTGGCATCTGGCCGACTGCGGCGAGGTGCTGGCGGCGTGGGAAGGGAAGCGGGTTTCGGCCTGATCGCCCCAAGAGTCGCCACGCAACCTTACGTGGGTGCCAGAAGCAGCCAGGCATGGCCTGGCTCTACCCGCATCACCCCTCGAGTCTCCTCTGGTGGGGAGCCCCCTTGATGTTCAAGGGGGCGCGCCGACAGGCGCGGGGATGAGGTGGCATGCAATTGGGGCCCGCGATTCGCTACGGCGAATCGTGGGCAGCGTTTGATCGCATTGCGATCAAACGGTCAGCGCGTAGCCGAATTGCTGCTTGAACTGCTCATTGAACTCATCAAACGTGAAGCGCTGGTTCTGGGTGCCCGGGTGCTCGACCTTCAGCGCGCCCATCAGGTTGCCCATGCGGCCGATGGTCAGCCAGTCGTAGCCCTTCTCGATGCCGTAGATCAGGCCGGCGCGGAAGGCGTCGCCACAACCGGTCGGGTCGACCACGCGGCGCTCGTGCGCCGGCGGGATGTCATAGGTCTTTTCCGGGGTGTGGATGACCGCGCCCTTCGGGCCACGGGTGGTGATGTAGGCCTTGACCCGGCTCACGATCTCCTTTTCATCCCAGCCGGTGCGCTCCTGCAGCAGGTTGGACTCGTAGTCGTTGACCACCACGTAGTCGGCCTGTTCGATGAAGGTGCGCAGCTCCGGGCCGTTGAACAGCGGCATGGCCTGGCCCGGGTCGAAGATGAACGGCACGCCGCCTTCGAAGAATTCCTGCGAGTTCTGGATCATGCCCTCGCGCCCGTCCGGGCCGACCAGGCCCAGGGTCACGCCCGGCACGTCCTTCACGTGGTTCTCGTAGGACCGCATCATCGCGCCCGGGTGGAAGGCGGTGATCTGGTTGTTGTCGTGGTCGGTGGTGATGAACGCCTGCGGGGTGAACAGCTCGTCGATCACCTTGACCCGGCTCAGGTCGATGCCCAGGCCCTGGAAGTACTCGCGGTACGGGCCGAAGTCCGAGCCCACGGTGCCCATCGGGATCGGCTCGCCGCCCAGCAGGTACAGGTTGTAGGCGATGTTGCCTGCGCAACCGCCGAATTCACGACGCATGCGCGGCACCAGGAACGACACATTCAGGATGTGCACCTTGTCCGGAAGGATGTGATTCTTGAACTGGTCCGGAAACACCATGATGGTGTCGAAGGCAAGAGAACCACAGATCAAAGCGGACATCGAGTAAGGCCTATGCGGAAGGGAGTTTGAGGCCCGTCTGGCGGGCAACGAAACGGCGCCTCGCGGCGCCCTGCGGCGCAAAGGTTAACGGGTGAGGCGGCTTTGGGCCAGAACCCGGGCTGTCCGGATTGGCCTGAATGGCCGTGAAGGCTGGCTTTCGGCCAGATTTGTCCTTGCTCGCGCACAGGGGGATTGCTAGGCTTGTCGACCTCGAATTCTGCCCATTTTTTCGCCATCCCGCGTTGGGCGCGACACCCCTCAGGATCAACTCCCAGATGTTCAAGAAACTGCGTGGCATGTTCTCCAATGACCTGTCCATCGACCTGGGCACGGCCAACACCCTCATCTACGTGCGTGGGCAGGGGATCGTGCTGAACGAGCCGTCGGTCGTGGCCGTGCGCCAGGACCGTGCCATCGGTGGTACCCGTTCCGTGGCTGCCGTGGGCGCCGAGGCCAAGCAGATGCTCGGCCGTACCCCGGGGCATATCACCACCATCCGCCCGATGAAGGATGGCGTCATCGCCGACTTCACCTACACCGAGGCGATGCTCAAGCACTTCATCAAGAAGGTCCACAAGTCGCGCTTCCTGCGCCCGAGCCCGCGCGTGCTGGTCTGCGTGCCGGCCGGCTCGACCCAGGTCGAGCGCCGCGCGATCAAGGAATCGGCCGAGGAGGCCGGCGCGCGCGATGTGTTCCTGATCGAAGAGCCCATGGCCGCTGCGATCGGCGCCGGCATGCCGGTGACCGAAGCGCGCGGCTCGATGGTCATCGACATCGGCGGCGGCACCACCGAAGTGGCGGTGATCTCGCTGAACGGCATCGTCTACTCGGCCTCCGTGCGCATCGGCGGCGACCGCTTCGACGAATCGATCACCAACTACGTGCGCCGCAACCACGGCATGCTGATCGGTGAAGCCACCGCCGAGCGGATCAAGGTCGAGCTCGGCTGCGCCTACCCGCAGGCGGAAGTGATCGAGATGGAAATCTCCGGCCGAAACCTCGCCGAGGGCGTGCCGAAGATGATCAAGATCAACTCCAACGAGGTGCTTGAAGCCCTGCACGAGCCGCTGTCGGGCATCGTCAGCGCGGTCAAGCTGGCGCTGGAGCAGACCCCGCCGGAACTGTGCGCCGACGTCGCCGAGCGCGGCATCGTGCTGACCGGTGGTGGCGCCCTGCTGCGCGACATGGACCGCCTCATCTCCGAGGAAACCGGCCTGCACGTGCAGGTGGCCGATGACCCGCTGACCTGCGTGGCCCGCGGTGGTGGTCGTGCGCTGGAGCTGGTGGACATGCACGGCAACGAGTTCTTTGCGCCGGAGTGAGCCGTACCGGCCGTGTATCGTAGACACGCCTCTGCGGCGTGATGCCTCCGGTGAGCCCCGCTCACCGGGCGTCACCCCGCCGGGGCGTTGTCGCATGCTGTTCCCGCTGCGCTCTCGTTCCGCGCGCTTCATCCACACTTTTCCCAGTCGACGCCTGTGCCGCCTTACGCCGGTCCTCCCGTAGCCTCCCGCCAGGGCGATGCCGCCAGTCCGCTGCGCCTGCTCGCTTACCTGGCGTTGGCCATCACCCTGATCGTGCTCGATGACCAGGCCGGCTGGCTGTCGCGCCTGCGCGCGCAGGCCAACGTGCTGGTGCAGCCGGTGTGGGCGCTGGCCGGTCTGCCGGGTCGCCTGGGCACCCAGGTCAAGGACAACGCGGCCAGCCACGGCCAGCTCGTCACCGAGAACCGCGAACTGCGCAACCAGCTGCTGATCGCCAATGCGCGGCTGACCCGCCTGCAGACCGCCGCGCTGGACAATGCCCAGCTGCGCGAGCTGCTCAACGTGGCCGAACGCAGTGGCCTGGACGTGCAGCTCGCCCCGATCCTGGATATCGACCTGGACCCGGTGCGGCAGCGCCTGGTGCTCGCCGCCGGCACCCGTGATGGCGTGCATGTCGGCCAGGCGGTGATCGATGCCGGTGGCCTGATGGGCCAGGTGATCGCCACCACCGGCAACAGCGCGACCGTGCTGCTGCTCACCGACCCCGACCACGCGGTGCCGGTCACCGTGGCCCGCAACGGCGTGCGCCTGATCGTCTACGGCCGTGGCGACACGCTCGAACTGCGCGACATTCCGCTCAGTGCCGGGGTGGAAGTGGGCGATGAGATCGTGACCTCCGGTCTCGGCGGGCGCTTCCCGGCCGGATTCCCGGTCGGCAGCATCACCGCGCTGCGCCCGGATGACACCCATGCCTTCCTGGTCGGCGAGCTGAAGCCGGCCGCCCAGCTCGACCGCGGCCGCGATGTGCTGCTGCTGCGCCCGGGCGAGGCGATCCGCATCCCGCCGAACCTGCGCCGTGATGCCAGCGAAGCCGGTGGACCGGCCGTTCGTGAGCCTGCGGCGCACGAACGGACTCAGCCAGATGCGTCTGCGACGAATCCGGCTGCCGGGGGGGCATCTGACCTTATCCCCGCGCCTTCGGCGCGCCCCCTTGAACAACAAGGGGGCTCTCCTCCAGCCGGGACACCGGTAGTGCCGGCCGCTGGCCGGCAGCCGCAGCCAAGCCAACCGCAGGTACCGCAACGATGAGCCGCCTGCGCGACAAACCCTGGGTGCTGCCGGTCAGCCTGGTGGTGGCCCTGCTGCTCGGCCTGCTGCCACTGCCGGCCCTGCTGCAGCCGCTGCGCCCGTACTGGCTGGCGCTGGTGCTGGCCTACTGGGTGATCGAAACACCGGACCGGGTCGGGCTGGGCATCGCCTTCGCCAGCGGCGTGATCGCCGATCTGCTCTATGGCGGCGTGCTCGGCGAGCAGGCGCTGCGGCTGGTGATTCTGACCTTCATCCTCCAGCGCTTCCGCGCGCGCATCCGCTTCTTCCCGATGTCGCAGCAGATCCTGGCGATCGGCGGCCTGCTGTTCAACGATCGCATCGTCAGCGCGGTGGTGCACATCGTGGTCGGCGAGCCGACCCTGCCGTGGTCGTACTGGTGGGCGCCGCTGCTGGGCATGGCGCTGTGGCCGCTGGTGTTCGTACTGCTGGACGCCCTGCGTTTCGGGCGACGCGGGCGCTGACATGTACATGCGCCGCCAGGCCAAGAATCCGCATGCCGAGGCAGAACAGTTCCGGCGCCGCGCCGCGCTGGGCTTCCTCGGCGTGCTGGTGAGCCTGCTCGGCCTGGGCGGCTGGTACTTCAAGCTGCAGGTGATGGACCACGACATCTACGCCACGCGCTCGGAGGCCAACCGGATCAAGCCGCGGCCGGTGGTGCCGGGGCGCGGGATGATCTACGACCGCAACGGCCGGCTGCTGGCCGAGAACGTGCCGGCGTTCCGCCTGGACATCACCCCGGACAAGGTCAAGGACATGGACGCCACGCTGGCGGGCCTGTCGAAGATCCTCGCCCTCAGCCCGGAAGACATCGAGACCTTCAACCGGTCGCGCAAGGCACGCCGCAGTTTCCTGCCGGTCACGCTCAAGCTGCGCGTCACCGATGAGGAGATGGCGCGTTTCGCGGTGGACCGCTGGCGTTTCCCCGGCGTGGAGCTGGAGCCGTACCTGACCCGTCGCTATCCGTATGGCGATCTGTTCGCGCACATCATCGGCTACGTCGGCCGGGTCGATGACAAGGACCTGGAGATGCTGGGCGAGGGCAATGCCGCGCTGACCCACATCGGCAAGTCCGGGCTGGAGCGCTATTACGAGCAGCAGCTGCGTGGCAAGGTCGGTTACGAGCAGGTCGAGACCAACGTACAGGGCCGGGCGATCCGCACCATCGGTCGGGTCGCGGCGCAGTCGGGCAGCGATCTGCGGCTGTCGATCGATGCCGACCTGCAGCGCGCGATGGTCGCCGCCTTCGGCGAGTTCGAGGGCGCGGCGGTCGCGATGGACCCGCGCACCGGCGAAGTGCTGGCGATGGTCAGCCTGCCGTCCTACGACCCCAACCTGTTCGTCAACGGCATCTCGCACGCCGACTTCAAAGCGCTCAACGACAACCCCTCGCGGCCGCAGTTCAACCGCCTGGTGCTGGGCGGTGTCGCGCCCGGTTCCACCATCAAGCCACTGATCGGGCTGGCTGGCCTGGACAGCGGCGTGCGCAGGCCGGAAGACAAGATCCTCTCCACCGGCATGTTCTATCTGCCCGGTACCTCGCGCGGCTGGGGCGATGCCAACCGTGGCGGCCATGGCTGGACCGATCTGCGCAAGTCGATCACCCAGTCGGTCAATACGTATTACTACAAGCTGGCGCTGGATCTGGGCATCGACCGCTTCGACCACTACATGGGCTACTACGGGTTCGGTGCGCCGACCGGCATCGACCTGACCGGCGAGATCGGCGGCATCCTGCCGTCGCCGGCGGCCAAGTTCAAGGCGCGCAAAGAGCGCTGGTATCCCGGCGACACCGTCAACGTCAGCATCGGCCAGGGTGACTGGAAGGTCACGCCGCTGCAGCTGGTGCATGGGGTGGCCGGCATCGCCGATGGCCAGCTGCGGCAGCCGCACCTAGTAATGCAGCAGCGCGCCGGTTTCGATGCGGACTGGACCGCCACGCCGCCGGGCGAGAGCAAGCCGATCAGCCCGACGCCGGGCAATCTGCAGGCCGTGCGCGAAGGCATGATGGGCACCATGCAGCCGGGCGGCAGCGGTGCGCGTGCTGCCGCCGGAGCACCGTATGTCATGGCCGGCAAGACCGGCACCGCGCAGGTGATCAGCCGCCGCGGTACCGCGGCGGTCAACCCGCGCAGCCTGCCGCTGCATCTGCGCCACCGCGCGCTGTTCGTGGGCTTCGCACCGGCCGACCACCCGGTGATCGCGGTGGCGATCGCGGTGGAGGGCGGTGGTTACGGTGGCTCGGCGGCAGCACCGATCGCCCGCAAGATCTTCGACGCCTGGCTGCTCGGCAAGATGCCCGATGGCCTGGAACCGCTGGACAGTGAGCGCGGCACCACCGCGATCGGCATCACGGCGTTCGACGGGGGCGATGGTGCGGCACGCGAAGCGGGCGATGCCGCCGTGGCCGCGCTGGAGCTGCTGCCGGTCATGGTCGGTGTGCCTGCCGCGCCCGAGCCCGCGCCGGCGCCGCTGCCCGGCGCCCCCGTGCCGAGTGCCACCGCGCCGCCGACCGCACCGGAGCGGACACGATGAAGGTCTTCCTGCGCTGGGCGGTCGATATGGCCGTCCGCTTCAGCAGCTCGCTGGACTGGGTCCTGTGCCTGGCCCTGGGTGCGCTGATGCTGATCGGCCTGGCAGTGCTCAAGAGCGCCGGCGGCGACGGCCTGGTGTTCGCGCAGGGCGCGCGCTTCGCGGTCGGCCTGGCCGCGATGTGGGCGATCTCGCGCGTGTCGATCCTGCGCATCCGCTCGGCCACGCCGTTGATCTACGCGGTCTCGATGATTCCGCTGCTGGCCGTGTTCGTGCTCGGCACCGGCAAGTACGGCCGGCAGTGGCTGGATCTGAAACTGTTCTACCTGCAGCCGGCCGAACTGCTCAAGGTCAGCCTGCCGATGATGGTGGCCTGGTATCTGCATCGCATGCCGCTGCCGCCGCGTTTCTCCACGGTGCTGACCAGCGCGGTGATCATCGGCGTACCGACCGGGCTGGTGATGCTGCAGCCGGACTTCGGCACCGGCGTGCTGATCGCCGCCAGCGGCGCCTTCGTGCTGCTGCTGGCCGGCCTGCCGTGGTGGTGGGTCGGGGTGGCGGTCGGCGGTGTCGCCGCGGCCGCCCCGGTGGCTTGGTTCTGGTTGCTGCGGCCGTACCAGAAGGACCGCATCATGATGTTCATGGACCCGGAGAGCGATGCGCTCGGCGCCGGCTGGAACATCATCCAGTCCAAGATCGCGATCGGCTCGGGGGGCTTCGACGGCAAGGGTTGGGGGCAGGGCTCGCAGTCGCACCTGAACTTCATTCCCGAGCAGACCACCGACTTCGCCTTCTCCGTGCTCAGCGAGGAGTTCGGCTGGATCGGCGTGGCCATCGTACTCGCGCTGTACCTGGTGGTGATCGGGCGCTGCCTGTGGATCGCCTCGCAGTCGCGCGATACCTATTCGCGCCTGCTGGCGGGCGCGACCGGCCTGGCGTTCTTCGTCTACGTGCTGGTCAACGGCGGCATGATTTCCGGCCTGCTGCCGGTGGTCGGGGTGCCGATGCCCTTGATCAGTTACGGCGGTACCTCGGCGGTATCGCTGCTGGCCGGCTTCGGCCTGGTGATGGCGGTACGTCGCCACAACCCGGTGCACGGCGGCTACGGCTGAGCGCACGCGATGCGTACGCCGTGATCGGCGGTACGTGTCGGCTAAGGTTTGCGGTGCCCACGCGTGTTACGGTCCTGCGCTCGCGCCGGCCCGCCTGTCGGGCCCGCTTTCTGTTCGCCGTGTCGCCTCCTGCTGTGCGTCGCGTCATCCACAGGAGTCGTCCGCATGGTCGAACTACTGCAGCGCGCACGCGCCGTGTTCCATTTCTTTTTCCGCACGCTGGACCTGCCGCTGCTGGGCGCGTTGTGCCTGCTGATGGTGGCCGGCCTGGCCGTGCTTCACAGCGTGGATGGTCCGGTGCATGCCCAGGCGATGCGCTACGGGGCCGGCCTTGCCGCGCTGTGGGGACTATCGCGGCTGCCGGTGGTGGAACTGCGCGTGTGGTCGCCGTGGATCTACACGCTCTCCCTGCTGCCGCTGCTGGCGGTGTATGTGGTCGGCACCGGCAAGTACGGCCAGCGCTGGTTGAACCTGGGCGTGTTCTATCTGCAGCCTTCCGAGCTGCTCAAGCTCAGCCTGCCGATGATGATGGCCTGGTACCTGCACAAACAGCCCTTGCCGCCGCGGCCGCGCGCGGTGCTGACCGCCGCCGTGCTGATCGGTGGCCCTGCGGTGCTGATCCTGCTGCAGCCCAACCTGGGCACCGCGACGCTGGTGACCGCCAGTGGCGTGTTCGCGCTGCTGCTGGCCGGGCTGCGCTGGTGGTGGATGGCGGTGGCGCTGGGGGGCTTGTCGGTGGCGGCGCCGCTGGCGTGGTTCGGATTGCTGCGGCAGTACCAGAAGGATCGCGTGCTGACCTTCCTGTATCCGGAGAACGATCCGCTGGGCACCGGCTGGAACATCATCCAGTCCAAGATCGCGATCGGTTCGGGTGGCATGCACGGCAAAGGCTGGGGGCAGGGCACCCAGGCCACGCTGGATTTCCTGCCCGAGTACACCACCGACTTCGCCTTCTCGGTGCTGGCCGAGGAGTTCGGCTGGGTCGGGGTGGCGGTGGTGCTCAGTCTGTTCCTGTTCGTCACCGCGCGCTGCCTGTGGATCGCCAGCCAGTCGCGCTGTGGATACTCGCGGCTGCTGGTCGGCACCACCGGCCTGGTGTTCTTCGTCTACGTGCTGGTCAACGGCGGCATGATCTCCGGGTTGCTGCCGGTGGTGGGCGTGCCGATGCCACTGATCAGCTATGGCGGCACCTCGGCGGTATCGCTGCTGGCCAGCTTCGGGCTGGTGATGGCCGCGCGGCAGCATCAGCCGGTGCATTCGACATGATGCCGGCATCCGCGATGCATTGCGCACGCGCCCAGGCGAAAACGCTTCCACGTGCAGGCATCGTCAAGCTGTCGCCGCAAAAGTGAGAAGTGGCGCACAGATATGAAGTGACTTGATCTCGATCAATGGACTTGTCGCAAACGGCCTGCACAATGGCGGCCCGCCAACAACGACGCGCTGAGCCAAGCATCGCGAAGGGGGAGTCTGGCGGGGAGTAGTTGACCTCACAGGTAGAGAGGGCGAGGCGCGCGCTGGGGAGATGCGCGCCGCGCCGCTGCCGATCGGGTCCGGTTTGGCCGGTTGCGTCCGCGGGGATGGGGACGCAGCCGGCAGACCTCTTCGCCCGGTGTTGCCAGCGCACAAAGTGAGACGTGCGTTGCCGCCCCTGCCGGTCGTGGCGTGTGCCAGGCAGCCTTGCCGGAGGCGCGAGCGCGTCCCGTTCCACCGCACGGTCGTCCTGCGTGCGGCTCAACATGAATGGGGAAGTGAGCCGGCGCGTCCTACACGCGGCCTTAACGGCATCGGTGGAACTCAGGCAATCCGTTGAGATTCATGGTGTTAGGGGTTTTAATTCATCCATGACCTGCTAACCTGCCGCGATGATTCGACGCTCCCTGGCCTGCATGCTCACGCTCGGTTTGGTCGCTTGTGCGACCCAGCCGCAGACTCCTTCACCGTCGCCGCAGGCCTCGGGGGTTCCCGTCACTCCCGCTGCGGGGAACAAACCCGCTGCGGGGAACAAACCCGCTGCGGGGAACAAACCCGCTGCGGGGAACAAAGGGCCGGCCGAAGCCGCCCCCGAGGCAGCGGGCGCCAACGCGGCCCCGGTCGATCTGACCCCGGTCCCGTTCGAGGTGGCGCGCGCCAACTTCGTGCGCGATACCGCGGCCCGCTACGGCATTCCCGCCGCGCACATCGAGGCGACCCTGGCCCAGGCGCAGATCCGCGACCCGATCATCGCGGCGATGTCGCGCCCGGCCGAGCGGGTCAAACCGTGGAACGAATACCGGCCGATGTTCATCAGCCAGGCGCGGATCGAAGGCGGCAGGAAGTTCCTCGCCCAGCATCGCGATGAGCTGATGCGCGTGCAGCAGCGCACCGGGGTTCCGGCCGAGGTGATCGTGGCGATCATCGGCGTGGAAACCAGTTACGGCGGCAACACCGGCAACTACCGCGTACTGGATGCGCTGTACACGCTGGCCTTCAAGTACCCGCGCAGCGGCGATCCGGCCAAGCTCGAACGCGAAGTGCGCCGCGAGCTGTTCTTCCGCGACGAACTGGCGCGCCTGTTCGCGCTGACCCGCGATGAGAAGCTCGACATCACCGCGATCAAGGGCAGCTACGCCGGCGCGATGGGCATGGGCCAGTTCATGCCCTCCAGCTATCTCGATTACGCGGTGGACGGCAACGGCGATGGTCGTCGCGATCTGTTCAACAGCTATGACGACGTCTTCTCCTCGATCGCCAACTACTTCGTCAAGAAGGGCGGTTGGGTCCGCGGTGGCCCGGTCGCCGTGCCGGCCACGCTGCAGGCGGGTCGCGAACCGTTCAATCCGACCGAGTGGGCGCCGACCTGGAGCCTCTCCGAGCTGGCCCAGCGCGGTTACCAGCCCAGCGTTCCGGTCGCGGCCGGCCTGACCGCCACCCCGATCACGCTGGAAGGCAGCACCGGCAAGCAGTACTGGCTGGGCTTCCAGAACTACTACGCCATTACCCGCTACAACCTCTCGAAAATGTATGCGATGGCCGTGTACCAGTTGTCCCAGGCCATCGCCGGACAGGAGTTGCCGCCGGCATGAACACGATCGCACGCTCCAGATGGCTGATCCCGGGTCTGTTGATACTGGCACTGGCCGCCTGCAGCAGTGCGCCGAAGAAGCCCGGGGGCGGCACCGCTTCCGGCAGCAGCAAGCCGTCCGGCGCGGTGGTGCAGGGCAAAGGCGGGCGTCCGGCGCATTGTCCTGATGGCTCGCCGTACAAAGCCGCGTCTGAAGACCCGAGCACGCGCGGCGATTATCGCGCCGGCGGGCTGTACAAGCCGGGCGTGAATGACAGCACCCCCACCTACATTCCGAACGTAGCCTGCATCCCCGAGCCGGAGGTCGTGGATCTGCCGCGGTCGCCGGTCGGCAACAAATCGCCGTACGTGGTGCTGGGCAAGCAGTACCAGGTGATGGACAAGACCCGCGGCTATGCCGAGAAGGGCACGGCCTCGTATTACGGCGCCAAGTTCCATGGCCGGCTGACCTCCAACCGCGAGGTGTACGACATGTACGCCTTCACCGCCGCGCACAAGACGCTGCCACTGCCGAGCTTCGCCCGGGTCACCAACCTGGACAACGGCGAATCGGTGATCGTGCGGGTCAATGATCGTGGCCCGTTCCATGACGGCCGCGTGGTCGATCTCAGTTACGCGGCCGCCGTGCGTCTGGGCATCACCCAGCGCGGTACCGGCAACGTGGAAGTCCGCGCACTGGCCCCGGGCGACGACAACCTCATGGTCGACAAGCCCAGCCGCCGCGAACGCCGCGAGGTCGCCGCCGCTGCGGCTGCCGCGACGACGGCCAGCGCCACCGCGGCACGCCGCGCCAGCGACATGGATGCCCTGGTCGGCAAGCTGCCGGCCGCCACGGCCACGGGCACCGCGGCCAAACCGGCCGGCGAGCAGTACCGCTACCGCGTGGCCGACTCGGCCAAGCCGGGCAACGCCGACAACTTCGATCACTGGATGCGCGACAACGGGGTACGCGTGGCCACCGGCAAGCCGGCCACCACCCAGGCCGCCAGCGTGAACAGCGCCCCGGTGGCGGTCGCCGCACTGCCCGCCGCCGCGCCCGCCGCGCGCCCGGCCCCGGCCCCCAGCGCCAGCCTGTCCCAGCAGGTGCTCGGCAGCGTGCTGCTGCAGGTCGCCAGTTTCGCCAGCCGCGACAATGCGACCCGCGCGCTCGGCCAGCTGTCCTCGGCCGGCATCGCCGGGGCCAGCATCAGCGACATCGTCAGTGGCGGGCGCACCCTGTGGCGCCTGCGCGTGCCGGCCCCCGACCATGCCAGTGCCTCGGAACTTGCCGGCCGGATTGCCGGTCTGGGCTTCGGGGCGCCGCAGATCGTGAAGGACTGAGCCTTCCACTGCCCGCGGCACGCCAGCGCGTGCCGCCGCTCCTTGGTCCTACAATGGCCGTTATCCCTCATCCCCCCTTGGCGCCCTCCAGGAGCTTGCTGTCCGATGAAATTCCGCTTTGCCGCCGCTGCCATGGCCACGACCCTGTTCGTGGGCATGGTCTCCGCCCAGACCCCCCTGCCGACCCCGGCACCGGCGCCTGCTCCCGCCGCCGCCGCTCCGGCCACCGTGGCCACCCCGCCGGCACCCGCGCCCAGCATCTCCAAGGCCTGGATCCTGATGGATTTCGCCACCGGGCAGGTCCTGGCCGGTGAAAACGTGCACGAACAGCTGGCCCCGGCCAGCATCACCAAGGTGATGACCTCGTACGTCGTCGCCGCCGAGGTCAAGAACGGCAAGGTCCGTACCGACGACCAGGTGATGATGAGCGAGCGCGCCTGGCGCGAGGGCGGTGCCGGCACCGACGGCAGCTACAGCGGCTTCCCGGTCAACCAGACCGCACGCCTGGAAGACATGGAAAAGGGCATGGCGATCCAGTCCGGCAACGATGCCGCGATCGCCCTGGCCGAGCACGTCGCCGGCAGCGAAGAAGCCTTCGCCTCGTTGATGAACAGCTACGCCGCCAAGATCGGCATGAAGGACTCGCACTTCGTCAACGCGCACGGCCTCAGCGCCCCGGGCCACCACACCACCGCCTACGACCTGGCCCTGCTGGGCCGCGCGATGGTGCGTGACTACCCGGAAACCTACGCCTACAACAAGGTGAAGGAATTCACCGTCGGCAACATCACCCAGCCGAACCGCAACCTGCTGCTGTGGCGCGACCAGAGCGTGGACGGCATCAAGACCGGCCATACCTCCGAAGCCGGCTACTGCCTGATGAGCTCGGCCCAGCGCGGCGACCAGCGCCTGGTCGCGGTGATCCTCGGGGGCGGTTCGGAAAAGCAGCGCGCCGATGACAGCCTGGCCCTGCTCAACTGGGGCTTCCGCTTCTTCGAAACCCACCGCATGTACGAGCCGGGCAAGGTCGTGGCCGAGCACAAGGTGTGGAAGGGCAAGACCGCCACGCTGCAGCTGGGCGTCGCCCAGCCGATGCTGGTCAGCGTCCCGCGCGGCCGCTACAACGATCTCAAGCCGAGCATCGACGTTCCCAAGACCCTCGAAGCCCCGTTCACCGCTGGCCAGCAGGTCGGCACGCTGAAGGTGATGCTGGACAACCAGGTCGTCGCCCAGGCGCCGCTGGTCGCCGTGGCCGCCGTCGAAGAAGCCGGCTTCTTCAAGCGCCTGTGGGACAGCTTCTGGATGTGGTGGGAATCGGAGTAATCCGGCCCGACCGCAGTAAAAAAAGACCGGCGAAAGCCGGTCTTTTTTTTGCGCGTCCCTTTTGGCTGTCCGGTAGTGCCGGCCGCTGGCCGGCGTCTCGTACTGGCGGCGTTACAGCGACCGGCTGATCGTGAAGCTGCCGAACACCGGTGCCTCGCGCTGCCCATCGAACTCGCGCGTGCTGTGGTAGCGCGCCAGCGCGAACTTCCAGCGCCCGCGCATCACCGCCAGCCCGTACCCGGCCTGGCCGACCACATGGCGCTTGTCGACACTGTGGCTGGTGCGGAACGTGTTGCCATCCAGCGTGATATCGCGGATCACCCACGCCGCATCGGTCGTCGCGAACAGATGCCACGACCAGCCGCTCGGCTTGCCCCCGCGCGTCGGCGCCGTGTTCTCACCGGCCGGGCGCAGGGGGGTACTGCCGAAATCGTCCGGCAGCTTCCAGCCGAAGCGCACTTCGCCACCGGCATTGAGGTGCGTGGCCAGGTTGCCCACCGCGCCGCCGTAATGGCTGATCGCATCCCAGCCCCAGCCGCCGAGGTTCTCCGTGGCATCGGCCGGCCACCGGCGCATCCGCTCGTGGGTCAGCATGAACACCGGCTCGTTGTGCAGCTGGTTGTCCCAGCCCTGGAACTTCTCATCGCCCAGCAGCTCGTGCACCGCGTTCTGCACTTCTTCGCCCTGCGCCCAGGGCCCGACCACGCCCAACGCCAGCTGCGTCGTCTGCAGCCGGTCGCCGCGGCGCGCGTTGTACCCGAAGCTGCCGATCAGCACGCCCGCATACGGGCGGTCATCTTCGATCAGGTCCTTCCGGGTGAAATCGGTCGGGGTGAAAATCCCCTGGGCCAGGCTGAAGATCATGTTCTGCTGTTCGAACTCGCCCGGGTGCAGCCGCTCCAGGTGGCTGTTGACCCAGCGCGCCAGGCGCGGCAGGCACGGATCGTCGGTGTAGTCGACCAGGTTCGGGGACACGAAGGTGATCTGGGCACCGTTGGTATAGCCCTGATCCTGGTCCTTGCCGCCGAACAGATCGTTGTCGACGCGGAAGTTGACCTGCGGCGGATGCTCGCGCATCGCATCGGGCCCGCATTGGGAGGCGGCCTGGGCGGCAGGCGCCGCCAGGGCGAGGACACCGGCAAGCGCGGCCGGCAGCGCGAAGGGCTTCAAGGACATGGGATACCAGACAGGGATTTATTCTTTCTTAAGCTGGTACAGCGTAGTCAGAGCGTGATCCTGTGAACAGCACTGCGCACGCACTGCTGCGTATCAGTGGCGATACAGGCGTTTTCACGTGCCGTTCGGTACCGCTGTGCGCACGATCAAGCAATGCTTGGGTTCGGGCGCGGGCATCCCCATAATCCCGGACATGGAGATCAAGTCTGACAACCCCGACCACGGCTTCCAGTTCCCCGGCCAGTTCGAACTCAGCGCCATGGGCGCGGCCGGCAACGACCTGGAACGCGAACTGCCGCGCCTGCTGGAGCTCGCCGGCCTGGAAGTACTGACCGAACGGGTCAGCTGGAAACACTCGTCCAACGGCAAGTACGTGTCCGTGCGACTGGTGTTCAAGGCCGACAACCGCGAACAGTACGATGCCGCCCACAACGCGCTGCGCGACCACCCGGAAGTGAAGTGGACGCTGTAGCCAGCTGCGCCACCGCCGCGGCCCCGGGCGACCGGGCGCCGCAACCGGCCCTCGTGCGTGACCTCGGCCGCCAGCCCTATGCCCCGGTCTGGCACGCCATGCAGCGTTTCACCGATGCCCGCACCGATGCCACCCGCGACGAACTGTGGGTGGTCGAGCACGACCCGGTGTTCACCCTGGGCCAGGCCGGCAAGGACGAGCACGTGCTCGCCCCCGGCGATATTCCCGTTCTGCATGTCGACCGTGGCGGCCAGGTGACCTACCACGGCCCCGGCCAGCTGGTGATCTACCCGCTGCTGCAGCTGCGGCGGCTGGGCATCGGGGTGCGCGACTACGTCTGCCGGATCGAGCAGGCCATCATCGACACCTTGGACGAATGGAACATCGGCGCCGAGCGCCTCGACGGCGCCCCCGGCGTCTACGTGGGCGGGGCCAAGGTCGCCGCCCTCGGCATCCGCGTGCGCCGCGGCTGCACCTTCCACGGCCTGGCCTTCAATGTGTCCATGGACCTGGAACCGTTCCGGCGGATCAACCCCTGTGGCTATCAAGGGCTGCAGGTGACCTCGGTGGTAGACTTGGGGGGACCGTCCGGCATGGCGGCCGTCACGCCGGTGCTGCTGGGCCATCTGGCCCGCCAGTTCGGCCTGGCCCTCGAGCCGGCCGCTGAATTACCCGATTTGACTGACGCGGCGTGAACGCCGCCGACCAAGGCCATGACTGAAACCACCGCTCGCCTCATTCCCCTGCAGGTTGTGCAGGGCGACACGCCGTCCGCCGCCCCGTTGCAGACGGGCGTCAAACAGATCGGCGGTGACAAGATCGGCCGCTCGCCGGTGCAGTTCGCCGACGCGCCGGTGCTGCGCAAGCCGTCGTGGATCCGCGTGCGGATTCCGTCCGGCAACGCCGTGCAGAACCTCAAGGCCAAGCTGCGCGAGAACCGGCTGGTCACGGTCTGCGAGGAAGCCAGCTGCCCCAACATCCACGAGTGCTTCAGCCACGGCACCGCGACCTTCATGATCCTCGGCGAGGTCTGCACCCGCCGTTGCTCGTTCTGCGACGTCGCCCACGGCCGGCCCAAGCCGCCGGACGCCAATGAACCGGCCAGCCTGTCCCAGACCGTGGCCGACATGGGCCTGAAGTACGTCGTGGTGACCAGCGTGGACCGCGACGACCTGCGCGACGGCGGTGCCCAGCACTTCGCCGACTGCATCGGCGCCATCCGTGCCAAGTCGCCGAACACCAAGATCGAAGTGCTGACCCCGGACTTCCGTGGCAAGGGCCGCATGGAGCGCGCGCTGGAGATCCTGGCGACCAATCCGCCGGATGTGTTCAACCACAACATCGAAACCGTGCCGGACCTGTACCGCAACGTGCGCCCGGGCGCGGATTACCAGTGGTCGCTGACCCTGCTCAAGAAGTTCAAGGCCCAGCATCCGGAGATCGCCACCAAGTCCGGCATCATGCTCGGCCTCGGTGAGACCCTGGAGCAGGTCCAGGCCACGCTGCGCGACCTGCGCGAGCACGACGTGGACATGATCACGATCGGCCAGTACCTGCAGCCGACCGCCCACCACCACCCGGTGCTGCGTTACTGGACGCCCGAGGAATACAAGGCGCTGGAGGAGTACGGCAACGCGCTGGGCTTCAGCCACGTCGCCTCCGGTCCGATGGTGCGCTCGTCCTACCACGCCGACCGCCAGGCGGCCGACGCCGGCGTCGCCGGTTGATCCAACGGGCCCTTCGGGGCCCGTTCCGTCATTCCCCCTGTCATCCCCCGGCCGCGGCCCTGAACCGCGGATGGCCGCAGGCCTGTGCCTGCCTGCCGATCCCGCCGGTATTCACAAATTTCTCCAACGGCCTCGGTAGGCTGAAGGCCCCGGTGACAAACGCGGCAACTTTCGGCACTGTCGTGGTGTCTGTAATGCACGCAGTCTCTCCCTTGGCAAGGTGCCACGAGCTAGTCCATGAAATTCAAAGCCCCCGCATTCCTGATGGCCCTGGCGCTCACCGCGCCGATGGCACTGGCCGCCTACGCCGATTCGCCCGCGCTGCCCTCGGCCGCCACGGCCGACCAGGTGACCACCTCCAAGCTGGTCTACGGACTGCTCTCGGACAGCCGATACGCCTACCGGCCGCGCGCACTTGATGCGGCGACCTCCAAGGACGTCTTCAAGCGCTACCTGGAGTCGCTCGACAGCAGCAAGCAGTTCTTCACCCAGGCCGACATCACCCGCTTCGCGCCGTTCGAGGCCAACATCGCCACCGCCATCCGCGGAGGTGAGCTGGAGCCGGCGTTCCAGGTGTTCGCGGTCTACAAGCAGCGCGTGGGCGAGCGCGTCGGCTATGCGCGCAAGCTGCTCAAGCAGGACTTCGATTTCAGCACCGACGAAAAGTTCGAGTACGACCGCAAGGACGTGCCGTGGGCCGCGGGCAGCGCCGAACTGGACGATCTGTGGCGCAAGTCGGTCAAGAACGATTGGCTGCGCCTGAAGCTGGCCGGCAAGCAGCCGGCCGAGATCCGCAAGACGCTGGACAAGCGTTACGCCACGCTGGAAAAGTCGGTCAATGAGCTCAAGGGCGAGGACGTGTTCCAGTTCTTCCTCAACGCCTACACCAGCGCCGTCGACCCGCATACCGATTACTTCACCCCGCGCACCGCCGAGAACTTCAACCAGGCGATGTCGCTGTCGCTGGAAGGCATCGGCGCGCAGCTGCAGCGCCAGGACGACATGGTCGTGATCCGCGAGGTCATCGCCGGCGGCCCGGCCGCGGTCAATGGCACGCTCAAGCCGGGCGACCGCATCGTCGGCGTCGGCCAGGGCAAGTCCGGTCCGCTGGAAGACGTGATCGGCTGGCGCATCGATGACGTGGTGGCCAAGATCCGCGGCAAGAGCGATACCCAGGTCCGCCTGGAATTCATTCCGGCCGAGGAAGGCGTCGACGGCAAGCACCACACCCTGGTGCTGACCCGCCAGAAGGTGCGCCTGGCCGAACAGGCCGCCAAGGGCGAAACCCTGACCATCCCGGCCAAGGATGGGGAGCCGGCGCGCAAGGTCGGCGTGATCAAGCTGCCGACGTTCTACCAGGACTTCGAAGGCCGCCGCCGCAATGCCGCGGACTACGCGTCGGCGACGCGCGACGTGGCCAAGCTGCTGGCCGGCTTCAAGGCCGACAAGCTGGACGGCGTGGTGCTGGACCTGCGCAACAACGGCGGTGGTTCGCTGGATGAAGCGATCGAACTGACCGGTCTGTTCATCGAACAGGGCCCGGTGGTCCAGGTGCGCGAGTCCGGTGGCCGCGTCACCGTCAACAGCGACCGCAGTGAAGTGGTGGCGTGGGACGGTCCGCTGGCCGTGCTGATCAACCGCGGCTCGGCCTCGGCGTCGGAAATCTTCGCCGGCGCCATCCAGGATTACGGCCGTGGCCTGGTAATCGGTGAGACCACCTTCGGCAAGGGCACCGTGCAGAACATCGTCGACCTCGACCGTTGGCCGAGTGGCGAGACCCAGCGCTTCGGCCAGGTCAAGCTGACCATCGCCCAGTTCTTCCGCGTCAGCGGCAGCAGCACCCAGCACAAGGGCGTGGTGCCCGATCTGGCTTTCCCGGCCAGCGTGGACGCCAGCGAGTACGGCGAAAGCACCTACGACAACGCCCTGCCGTGGACCCGCATCGCTGCCGTGCCGCACACCCAGTACGGCAATTTCGGTCCGCTGCTGCCCAAGCTGGAAAGCCGCCACGACACGCGCATCGCCGCCGACAAGGAGTTCCAGTGGTGGAACGAGGATGTCGAGCAGTTCCGCGCCGAGAAGGCCAAGAAGTACATCTCGCTCAACGAGGCCGAGCGCCGCGCCGAGCGTGAGAAGCAGGACAAGCAGCGCACCGATCGCCAGGCCATCCGCAAGCAGCTGGGCCTGGATCTGGATCCGCTGGCCGATGACAGCAATGACGACGGGCTGACCGGCAACGAGCGCGACATCGTCAAGGATGCCGCCCGCGAGAAGGCGGCCGAGAAGCGCCCGGATCCGCTGCTGCGTGAGTCGGCCGCGATCCTGGCCGATGCGGTGAACCTGCTGGAGGCCGACCGTCCGCTGTCGGCGCAGGTCCTGCCGCAGTCGACCGGCGTCGGCCGCTGGGCGGACTGACCGCTTCGGCGGCCGCCAGCTGAACAGGTGACAACTCCACAGGCCGCCCTCCGGGGCGGCCTGTGCGTATCCACCTCCTGCCAACGCGCACAGGTCTATCCTTGGAGGCTGGATTTCCGCAGGAGCGGCCATGCGCTTTCGTCGTGTACGTTCGATCCCGCTGCTGGCGGTGTTCGCCGCGTTGACCGCCTGTGGCGGCCGCGCCGCCGACAGTACCCTGATCCGGGAGTCCTTCGACTCCGGCGATACCTATTCGCGCACCGTCCCCGGCCCGCCGGCCCAGGCCTGCGAAGCCGCCCGACGCACCCTGCTCAGCCAGGGCTATGCGATCGCCCGCGCCGGCGATGACGCGGTGGAGGGCAACAAGAACTTCCAGCCGAAGGATGAGGAGCACGAGCAGCTGGTGCTGCGGATTTCCTGTGCGCCGCGCGGCGACCAGGCGCTGGTCTTCGTCAGCGCCGTGCAGGACCGCTACGCATTGAAGAAGAGCCCGACCTCGGCCAGTGTCGGCGTGGGTGCGCTGGGCTCGGTCTCGCTGCCGTTCGGCAGCAACGACGACTCGCTGGTGAAAGTGGCCAGCAGCACCGTGCAGGACGCCACCTTCTACCGCCGCTTCTTCGAGCGTCTGCAGCAGTACCTGCCGGCCGCCGCCGCGCCCGAGCCGACGCCGGCCGCCGCCCCGCCCGCTGCAGCGGTGGAGACGCCGCCCACCACGGTGGTGAGCGATACCCCGGCATCGCTGCGCTGAGCGGGCAGGGGTGCGGCAGGCCATGGCAGCAGGATCGCGGCGCTGGCACCGCTGCGTGCTTGGCGCGCTGCTGGGACTGATCCCCGCGGCCAGCGCGTGGAGTGCGGCGTCCTGCGCGCAGAGCGTGCTGGAGGAGCTGGGCTGGCGGATCAGCGCCGCCGACATCGAGGCACCGGACATCGAGGCACCGATGGTGCAGGGCGGACCGGTCTGCGAGCGCACCGACCTGCATCAGGCGCAGGCGGCCGGCGACCTGCGCGTGCAGCTGCCGCGGCAGTGGTCGGAGGCGCAGCGGCAGGCCTGGCTGCCCACGTTGTTCGATGATCCGGCCACGGTCTGCGCCTACGCGTTCAAGCTCGGCGCCGCCACCCGCCGTGCCACCACCGCCCTGCAGGACAACGAGGGGTTCCGCTTCTCGGCGCTTCAGCTGGGCTGGATCGGCTTCGGTGCCGGTGGCGCCCAGACCAAGGGCTGGGAGCGCTTCCGCAGCTTCGGCCGCGGCTATCAGCCGGCCGAGGCCAACAGCGCGGCACTGCAGACCTTCTACGACGGCCGCGTGCGCGCGGAATGCGGGGTCGGCCGCCAGGTCGCGCAGCTGGCGACCCAGCGCGAGCTGTACGGCGATGCCGCGTTCGATCGCGCGTTCTCGGCTGAAGAGCTGTCCATCGGCACCTTCCTGACTCTGCACGAGACCGACAGCATCCTGCTCGGCCGGCATGCCGGCGAGTTCCTCGCCGATGGGAAGGCAACGAAGACCGCCCAGCGCGGGCGACAGGCGTTCGTGGGGACGCCCGGCTTCATCGAGCACGTGTTCGACCGCGCTTACCTGGACGACATCAACAACCAGGCCGAGAACTTCGTGGTGGTCGATGTCAGTGATGCGGCGGCGCGCGTGCTGCGCGAGCACGACGGCTTCGCGTACTACGACCGGATCAACCGGCGCATCTGGTCATTGGCCCAACGCATGCCGGGCCCGGGCCCGCGCCGTTTCGAGCGCCTGCTGATCGAGCGTGATCCGATCTGGCGGCGCGAAGTGCCGGCCGCGCAGCAGCCGCTGCTGAAGGAACTGGACGCGTTGCTGGACGATCCGTTCTACCAGGGGTTCCTGATTTACGTGCATCCACGCGGTATACGTCCTATCGGATATCACATCGCGCGCCTGCTCGACCGCAATCCGCGGACGCCGTTCGCGATCGAGCTGGGGCTGCACAATCTGCACACCACGTTGTACCGGCGCTGGATCGACGCACAGCTGCAGCAGTGCGCGGCCGCGCCGGTCTCTCCCGTTACACAACCGTATTCGCAAGCTGAGCAAAGGTGAGTCATGGATATTGCAATGATTGGACTGGGCCGCATGGGCGCCAACATGGCCGAGCGCCTGCACCGCGGCGGTCATCGCGTGATCGGGGTCGATCCCGGTGAGGCCGCACGCACCGCGGCGGCCGCGCGTGGTTTCGAGGTCAGCGCCTCGATTGCCGATACGCTTGCCGCGCTGCCGGTGCCGCGCGTGGTGTGGTTGATGGTGCCGGCCGGCGTGGTCGACCAGACGCTGGCCTCGCTCTCGCCGCATCTGTCCGAAGGCGATGTGGTGATCGACGGCGGCAACTCGTACTACAAGGACTCCATGCGCCGCAGCGAACAGCTGCAGGGCGAAGACGTGACCTATATCGACTGCGGCACCAGCGGCGGCGTGTGGGGGTTGCAGGAGGGCTACAGCCTGATGATCGGCGGGGACAAGGCCGCGGTCGAACGGATCGGCGCGATCTTCCGCACGCTGGCACCGGGTGAAGACCGCGGCTGGGCGCATGTCGGCCCGAGCGGGGCAGGGCACTTCTGCAAGATGGTCCACAACGGCATCGAGTACGGGATGATGCAGGCCTACGCGGAAGGCTTCGCGCTGATGCAGCACAAGACCGGGTTCAACCTCGATCTGGCGCAGGTGGCCAAGGCCTGGCAGCACGGCAGCGTAGTGCGTTCGTGGCTGCTCGATCTCAGTGCCGATGCGCTGGGCCGCAACCCGCAGCTGGACGGCATCGCGCCCCATGTCGATGACTCCGGCGAAGGCCGCTGGACCGTCGCCGAAGCGATCGACCTGGACGTGTCGGCTCCGGTGATCACCCTGTCACTGCTTGAGCGGCTGCGCTCGCGCGAGAAGAACTCCTTCAGCGATCGCCTGCTGGCGGCGATGCGCAACGAGTTCGGCGGCCACGCGATCAAGTCGACCTGAGGCCGACCGATGCGGGCCGACGGGACGTGATCGTCCGGCCCGCATCCACGCAGGGCGTGGATCTATATGGCGTGGCGTGACCGACTCACAGGGTTACCCGCCGCCCGCTGCGTGCGCTCTCTGCGCCCGCTTCCAGCAGGCGCATCAGCTGCAGTGCCTGCGCGGTGCTGACCGGCGCTTCGCCCGTACCCAGCATCGCATCGCGGAAGGCCGCGTAGAACGCGCGGTAATCGCCGGGCACGTTGTCCACGGTGCTGCGCTGGGTGTGTCCGTCCGCATCGACCCGCACCAGGTGGCCATGCTGCGGGTCCAGCCCCCAGCCCGGCGCGCCCGGTGCGACACCGCGGCGCAGTTGATCTTCCTGCACGTCCAGCCCGTCCTTGAGGTAGCTGCCGGCATCGCCATGCACGATGAAGCGTGGGCTGGAGGCGGCGACCAGCGAACCGGCATGCAGGATCGCGCGGTGGCGCGGGTAGTGCAGCACCGCGTGGAAGTAGTCGTTGCCGAGCGCGTGCTCGCGCTGCGCCATCAGGTCCGCGCTGATCGCGCCGGGCCAGCCGAACAGCTGCAGCATCTGGTCGAGCAGATGGGGGCCGAGATCCATCCACAGGCCGCTGCCGGGGGCATCGCTCTCGCGCCAGCGGTCACGCACCTGCGGGCGGAACCGGTCGAAGTGGGAATGGCATTCGGCGACGCGGCCGACGCGGCCTTCGGCGAGCACCTGCTTCAGGGTGAGGAAGTCGGCATCATGGCGACGGTTCTGGAAGACGGTGACGACACGGTCGGCCTCCCGCGCGGCCTGCACCACTGCCTCGGCCTCCGCCACCGAGAGCGCGAACGGCTTGTCCACCAGCACGTGTTTGCCCGCGGCCAGCGCGGCGCGCGCCAGCGGTGCGTGCGCATCGTTGGGCGTGGCGATGACGACGGCGTCGACTGCGGGATCATCGAACAGCTGCTGCGGGTCGTCGCAGAGGCGCACATCGGTGAAGCTGCGCAGCAACCGATCACGCTGCGAACTGACGATGCTGTGCAGGGCCAGCCCGGGCGTGTGCAGGATCAATGGTGCATGGAACACGCTGCCCGCCAGGCCGTAGCCGATCAGTCCCACCTGAAGTATGGCGGCCATGGTGCACTCCAACATAACGGGGCAGGACAGGGTAACGGCTGCGCGCGCGGGGCGGAAATCTGAACGGTTCGGCAGCAAGCTGAGCGGTTCACGGCGACGTTATGTGGTGCGCACGTCCCGTCCACGGCCCTGCACGGACACTGGTCCCACATCCGCAAAGGAATTCGAACATGACCAACACGACCCGTAATCTGCTTGCTGCTTCGCTGGCCTTGGGCATGGTGCTGGGCACCTCGTCCGCGATGGCCAAGGATCCGCCGAAGAGCACCGATCATGCCGCGATGACCCATGCCGATACGCACGATTCGGCCGAGCCGGTCACCGACAGCTGGATCACCACCAAGGTCAAGACCGACCTGCTGACCAGCAAGAACGTCCCGGGTACCGAAGTGAAGGTGGAGACCGTCAATGGCGTGGTCACCCTCACCGGCACCGTGGCCAGCCAGGCCGAGCATGACAAGGCCGTCCGGGTGACCCAGCAGATCAAGGGCGTCAAGCGCGTCGACGCCGCTGGTCTGAAGGTTGCCGCATCCGCTGCCAAGCGCTGAGTCCGGCCGTAATGTTGAACAGGGCGCGCCTTCGGGCGCGCTTTTTTTTATAGGGCTTTTCCCCTCCGCCTGGCACGCGTCGAGCGCCCTCCGAGCGCCCCCCCCATCCCGTTCAGACAGGTGATTGCCTGCGTATTCACAAAGGGGTGGAGTATATTCAGCGCTTCGCCATCGTCGGTGCGCCGCAAGGCCCGGGTATTCCCGGTGCCTGGGCACGGCCGGTCTTGGCATCGAGCTGAAGAGGGACTATGGCGCTGGTGTTCAGTGATCAAATCTGGGACCGCTGGCGCCTGCCGGCCCTGGCCCTGGCGGCGGTAGCCATCATCGTGGTGCCGTGGCTCACCCTGCGCAAATTGGCCAACGACAACATCGATGCGATGAACTGGGTCACCCACACCCAGGATGTCGGCGTGGCCGTCTATCAGCTGCAGGCTGACGTGCGCGATGTTGAATCCGCTGCGTTGACGATGTCCAAGGGCATCGACGCGCCGGGCCTGCGCGAGCGGTTGGCGCAGGCCGATGATATTCCCGGGCGGTTGGCCCGGCTGGCCGAACTGACCCGCGACAATCCCGATCAGCTGATCCGGATCGGTCGCATCCAGTCGATGCTTGAACGCCGCATGGAACTGGCCAAGCAGTTGGCCCGTTCCGCGCCCGATGCCGATCAGCGGCAGCTGGTGGCCGACCTGACCACCCGCTATCCGATCCGCCGCCTGGTCGAGGAACTGCAGGCTACCGAAGAACAACTGCTCGCCAAACGCTCGGCGCTGTTCGCCGCGCAGCAGCGCCAGGGCGAGCTCGTCTCCTGGTCGGCACTGATCGTGCAGCTGCTGCTGCTTGGCCTGGTGCTGTGGCTGCTGCAGCGGCAGATCCGCCACCGCCTCAGCGCGGAACGTGCCTCGCTGCGTGCGGCCGAGCGTGCGGCCTCGGTGCTGCACACGGTGCGCGAGCCAATCGTGCTGCTCGACCGCGCGTTGCGCGTGCAGATGCACAACCCGGCCTTCGGCGAGCTGTACGGCCTGGACGAAGAGGCCCCGGCCGAAGGGCTGCCGCTGGACAGCATCGGCGACGGCGCCTGGGCCGATGCGGTGGTCCGCCAGCGCCTGACCGACGTGCTGCTGCGCGGCCGCGAGCTGTGGGATTACGAGCACGAGCAGCGCACCGCCGATGACGTGGTGCGGATCATGCTGATCAACGCGCGGCGCATGCCACTGCCGGACAAGGACGATGAAGTGGTGCTGATGACCGTCAGCGATGTCACCGTCCAGCGCGCCGTGCAGCTGCGCGTGGAAGAACTGAACCGCCAGCTGGAAGGCAAGGTCGAGCAGGTCTCCGAGGTCAACCGCGAGCTGGAAGCGTTCAGTTATTCGGTATCGCATGATCTGCGCGCGCCGCTGCGCCACGTGGCCGGTTTCTCGGACAAGCTGACCCGCCACCTGGGCGAGGGCGCGGATGAAAAATCGCTGCACTACCTGGGCGTGATCTCCAATTCGGCCAAGCGCATGGCCGCCCTGATCGACGATCTGCTGGTCTATTCGCGCCTGGGCCGGGCGGCGATGCGCCTGCAGGCCGTGGACATGCAGTCGCTGGTCGCCGACACCCGCGCGATGCTCGATGCCAACCAGCAGAGCGAGTCGGAAAGTACCGGCGTACCGCACCATATCGACTGGAAGATCGCACCGCTGCCGATCATTGTTTCCGATGAAAACATGATGCGGCAGGTCTGGCTGAATCTGCTCGGCAATGCGATCAAGTATTCTTCCAACCGCGAGCCGGCCCGGATCGAGGTCGACTACAAACTCCAGCCTGACGGCAGCCATCTGTTCACCGTGCGCGACAACGGCGCCGGGTTCGACATGGCCTACGCCGGCAAGCTGTTCGGGGTGTTCCAACGGCTGCACAAGGCCAGCGACTACCCGGGCACGGGCATCGGCCTGGCCAGCGTCCGCCGGGTGCTGACCCGCCACGGCGGCCGCATCTGGGCCGAGTCGGCGGTCGATCAGGGCGCCACGTTCCACTTCGTTCTTCCACCCGCGCTCGACGCAATCAACAAGGGCTCCGCCGCATGACCGCTCTCCGCACCATCCTCCTCGCCGAGGACAGCCCCGCCGATGCCGAGATGGCCATCGACGCCCTGAAGGAGGCCCGCCTGGCCAATCCGATCGTGCACGTCGAAGACGGCGTGGAAACGATGGACTACCTGCTGCGCCGTGGCGCCTTCGCCAACCGCGAGGAAGGCCTGCCGGCGGTGCTGCTGCTGGACATCAAGATGCCGCGCATGGATGGCCTGGAAGTGCTCAAGGAAATCCGCAACACCGAAGAGCTCAAGCGGCTGCCGGTGGTGATCCTGTCTTCCTCGCGCGAAGAAAGCGACCTGGCGCGCAGCTGGGACATGGGCGTGAACGCCTACGTGGTCAAGCCGGTGGACGTGGACCAGTTCTTTGGTGCGGTGCAGACCCTGGGCAAGTTCTGGGGTCTGATCAACCAGGCACCGGAGGTCGAGTAAGCCCATGCCGCTCACCGGCCCTGCGTTGGGTGCCCTGCGGATCCTGCTGATCGAGGATTCGCCGGAAGACGCCGAACTGATGTGCGAGCAGATGCTCGATGCTGGCCTGGAGGCCAGTTTCGAGCGGGTCGAGAGCGCGCAGGAACTGCGCGAAGCGCTGGAGCGCGCCGCGCCGGACATCGTGCTGTCGGACCTGAGCATGCCCGGCTTCTCCGGCAATGAAGCGCTGCAGATCGTGCGCGCCGCCTTGCCGGACGTGCCCTTCATCTTCGTGTCCGGCACGATGGGTGAGGAAAACGCCGTGGCCGCCCTGCACCAGGGCGCCAACGACTACATCATCAAGCACCAGCCGGCGCGCCTGCCCTCGGCGGTGGCGCGCGCCGTGCGCGAAGCGCGCAGCGCGATCGACCGCCAGCGGGTGGAAGCCGAGCTGATGCGCGCGCAACGGCTGGAAAGCCTGTCGCTGCTGGCGGCCGGGCTGAGCCATGACCTGCGCAACATCCTGCAGCCGCTGCTGATCATGCCGGACCTGCTCAAGGCACGTACCGACGATCCGCAGCTGCACCATCTGGCCGACATCATCGCCGAGTGCGGCCGCCGCGGCCACGAGATGGCCGAGTCGATGCTGTCCTTCGTCCGCGGTTCGCGCAAGCCGAGCGAGCACATCTGCCTGGCCCACCTGTTCGAAGGCGTGGAGCTGCTCCTGCGCAGCAACCTGCCGGCCAAGGTCACCCTGCACCTGGAGGTGGCCGACGGGCTGGCGGTGGATGCCAATTACACCGAGCTGCAGCAGGTGCTGCTCAATCTGTCCCTGAATGCCATCCAGGCGATGCCCGACGGTGGCCGGCTGACCCTGCGCGCTGCCGCGGCCGCCGATACCCATGGCGATGACTGGCTGCGCATCACCGTGTCCGACGAAGGCATCGGCATGGACGCGCAGACGCTGTCGAACCTGTTCAATCCGTTCTTCACGACCAAGGCGACCGGCACCGGGCTCGGCCTGATTTCCTGCAAGCGCATCATCGAAGGCGCGCACGGGACCATCCAGGTCGACAGCACCCCGGGCGTCGGGACGCGCTTCGATGTCCTGCTGCCGATGCAGGTGATCGTCGATGCGGCCGAGGCGGTCGATGGGCCGATCACCGCCGGTACGGGGCAGTCGATCCTGGTGGTCGATGGCGAGGCCACGCGGCTGTCGTTGCTGGGCAATGCGCTTTCCAGCCAGGGCTATCACCTGCAGCTGGCCTCCGATGGCGCTGCCGCGCTGCGCTGGATGCAGCAGGAGAGCATGCCCGCGCTGGTGATCGCCGATGCGGGCTCCAAGCTGCTCTCGGCCAGCCATCTGCTCGGCGAAATGGCCTCGCTGGGCTATCGGGGCCCGGCGCTGGTGCTGGAAGAAGCCGACGTCACCGTGCCGCTGGCGGTGTTCCCGCCGGGCATCAACGTGCACGTGCTGCGCAAACCACTGGAAATGCAGCAGGTGTTCCGTTCGGTCGCCGAGGCGCTGGAAACCGCCTGATCAGGTCTCCCACGGAAACCGGGGCAGGCTGGCCACGGCCTGTTCGAGCCTGAAAGACCAATTGCCGTGGATCTCCGCGTACAGCGGGCTGTCGCCGGCCAGGCGCATGCGCTGGGTGATACGCAGGTCATCCCTGCGGATCAGCACCAGGTCCACCGGCAGCCCGACCGACAGATTGGAGCGGATGGTCGAGTCCAGCGACACGATCGCCGTGCGCGCAGCGTCTTCCAGCCGGGTCTGCGGGCGCAGGATCCGGTCCAGGATGGGCTTGCCGTACTTGGACTCGCCGATCTGCAGGAAGGGGGTTTCCGGCGATGCCGCGATGGCATTGCCGAGCGGGTAGATCATGTACAGGCCGGGGTGCTCGCCGCTGATCTGGCCGCCCAGGATCAGCGTGGCCTGGGTCACGATGCCATCCTGCCCGGCCTCATGGGTGCTGGATTTGACCTGGCTGTCGAGCAGCACGCGGCCCACGTACTCGGCCACTTCGAACAGATGGCGGTAAGCGCGCAGGTTCTCAGGCCGCTGCTCCTCCACGTCGCGCCGCAGCCGCGAGATCAGCAGCTGGGTCGTCGCCAGGTTGCCGGCGGCCATGATGACGAAGGCCGCTTCACCGGGAAACTCGAACTCGTGCAGCTTGCGGTGCACGCGCACGTCGTCCAGCGACGCGTTGGTACGGGTGTCGGCGGCGAAGACCAGGCCTTCGTCCACCTCGATGCCGACGCAATAGGTCATGTCGGTGTCCTATGATGTGCACCCCGATTCTATGCGCTGGCCCCGTTGCCCCCGTGTGGAGTCGCCCCACGTACGCTGAATACCATGATCACTGCGCTCCTGAGCCTGGGCAGCAACCTGCAGCCGCAACAGCATCTTCACGCCGCGGTGGAGGCCCTGCGCGCGCGCTTCGGCGCGATCGCGGTCTCGCCGGCCTACCGCACCGCCGCGGTGGGCTTTGATGGCCCGGATTTCCTCAACAACGCGGTGGCGATCCAGACCGATCTGCCGCTGCAGACGCTGGATGACTGGCTGCATGCGCTGGAGGATGCCCACGGCCGCGACCGCAGCGGCCCGCGCTTCAGCGACCGCACCCTGGACATCGACGTGGTGTTCTACGGCGATCTGATCGTGGAAGGCCCCGGCCACCTGCGCATCCCGCGCCCGGAGCTCAAGCACGCTTTCGTGCTCAAGCCGCTGGCCGACATCGCGCCGGACTTCCGCGATCCGGTCAGCGGGCTGACCCTGGATGCGCTGTGGCGCGCGCATCGGCAGTTCGGCGAGCCGTTCGACACGATGGACCTGCTGCCCGGCTGATCGATGCACGGGTGGTGCCGGCCGCTGGCCGGCACTCCGACACTGCCCGGCTGATCGATGCGGTAGGTACCGACCGTTGGTCGGTACGGGGCCTGCACGCGACCCAGCGTGCGGTCCAACCGGCGTTTACGACAACGTCCGCCCACCATCCACGCGCAGGGTGTGCCCGGTGACGAACGCGGCATCGGTGGCCAGCCAGTACACCGCCTCGGCGATCTCCTCCACCGTGCCGGTGCGTGCCAGCGGCGTGCGTGCCAGCAGCGCCTGCTGCGCGAAGTCATCCTTGCCCTGTTCCGGCCACAGGATCGCCCCGGGCGCGACCGCATTGACCCGGACCTTGGGCGCCAGCTCGAGCGCCAGCGAGCGGGTGACCATCTCCAGCGCTGCCTTGGCCGCGGCGTACACCGGGTGGTCGCGCATCGGCTGGGTGCCGTGCAGGTCGGTCAGGTTGACGATGCTGCCCTGCTGGCGGCGCAGGTGCGGCGCCGCGGCCTGGGCCAGCAGCAGGGGCGCGCGTGCGTTGACCGCGAACAGGTCGTCCCACTGCGCGGCGGTGATCTGGCCGAGCAGGGTGGGGTAGAAGTTCGAGGCGTTGTTGACCAGCGTGTCCAGCCGGCCGAACTGGGCCACGGTCTGGTCGACCAGGTCGGGCAGGGCCTCGGCATCGCGCAGATCGGCCTGCAGGGCCAGCACGCTGCCCGGGCGCAGCATGTCCATGTCGAAGGCCATCTGCTGCAGCTCGGCGGTCGAGGTGTGGGCGTGCAGCACCACCGACCAGCCACAGGCGTGGAACTGGCGGGCGATGGCCGCGCCGATCCGGCGCGCACTGCCGGTGATCAGCGCCACGGGCGCGGTATCGGTCATCGGGGGTACTCCCTGCTCAGGCTATGCTGTGCATTGTCACCGCAATCGCCCGCGCCATGCATTCCCCACTGCCCCTCCCCGAATCCGACGCCCTGGCCCACAGCGACGAGCTGGCTGCGGCGCTGCGCGCTGAAATCCTCGCCAACGGCGGCGCGATGCCGTTCTCCCGCTTCATGGAGCTGAGCCTGTACGCGCCCGGTTGGGGCTACTACAGCGCCGGTGCCAGCAAGTTCGGCGCGGCCGGCGATTTCACCACGTCGCCGGAAATCGGCGCGCTGTTCGCCGCGACCCTGGCCAACGCGATCGCCCCGGTGATGCAGCAGCTCGGCCCCGAAGCGCGGTTCATGGAAGTGGGGGGCGGCAGCGGCGCCTTCGCCGAAGTGCTGCTCAAGCGCATGCTGGAACTGGACGCGCTGCCTGAGCGCTACGCGATCCTGGAGCCCAGCGCGGACCTGCGCGAGCGCCAGCGCGAGCGCCTGGAGAAGGCGCTGATCCCGCCGGTATTTGCCCTGGTGGAATGGCTGGACCGCCCTTTCGATGACGACTGGGACGGCATGGTCTTCGCCAACGAAGTGATCGACGCGCTGCCGACGCCGCGCTTCCTCGCCCGCGACGGCATGGTCTATGAAGAAACCGTGGAGCTGGATGCCGACGGTGCCTTCGTGCGCGGCGCGCAGCCGGCCGATGCGATGCTCACGGCAGCGGTCCGCCACGTCGAGCATTACCGCGAGAAGCCCTTCGCCGATGGTTACCGCTCCGAACTGCTGCCGCAGCTGCCGTACTGGATCCAGGCGATCGCCGGCGGCCTGCAGCGCGGTGCGATGCTGTTCGTCGACTACGGCTACCCGCGCAACGAGTATTACCAGGACGACCGCGACGAGGGCACCGTGCGTGCGTTCTATCGCCACCACGTGCACAACGACCTGTACCGTTGGCCGGGCCTGCAGGACCTGACCGCGTCGGTGGATTTCACCGCGTTGGCCGAGTCGGGCACCGGCGCCGGTTTCGAGCTGGCCGGATACTGCACCCAGGCCAGTTTCCTGCTCGGCAACGGGCTTGATGCGCTGCTGGAAAAGGCCGACGCGCGTACCGACGAGATCGGCCGCGTGCGGCTGCGCGATCAGGTGAAAAAGCTGACGCTGCCGACCGGGATGGGCGAGCGCTTCCAGGTGATGGGCTTCCAGCGTGATGTCGATTTCGAAGCCGCCTTCGAGCTCGGCGATCTGACCTGGCGCCTGTAAGGTGGCCGCGACCCAACTGCTGAAGCCGCTGCGCTGGCCGCGGGCATGGCTGGCGCTGTGGTGGCTGGCGGTGCTGGGCACTGTCGTGGTCTGCCTGATCCCGCCGCCGCCGATTCCGTTGCCGGAGAACAGCGACAAGGTCGAGCACTTCCTCGCGTATTTCCTGCTGGCCGCATCGGCCGTGCAGATCTACCAGCGCCGCGCGGCCCTGGTCTGGGCTGCGGTCGGTCTGGTCGCGCTGGGCATCGGCATCGAGTTCGCGCAGGGCGCTTTGACCGTCAATCGCATGGCCGACCCGATGGATGCGCTGGCCAACAGCGTCGGCGTGCTGGCCGGCATGGCGATCATGTTCACCCCGCTGCGCGACCTGCTGCTTCGCCTGCGCGGGTGACGCTGGCGACGCGGGTGACGCATGACGGGTACTGCCACCCGGACGATGCATGACAGGTAGTGCCGGCCGCGGGCCGGCAACCCCGGCGATGTCGGATTCATGAGGTGCCGGCCCGCGGCCGGCACTACCTCCTCCGTTTCGTTTGTGGCTGCGGCGTTACCGCGGCTGCAGCGTCATCTCATCCAGCACCCACATCGTCGGCCGGGTGTCGCCGGTGAAGCGCACGCACAGATTCTGCGTGCCCTTGAGCGAACGCGGCAGCGCCGCCTCCAGTGTGATGAACCCATCGGCACCCGGTGCGGCCGGCAGCGTCACGCTGGCCAGTGGCTTGCCATCGCACTGCCCGCCGAGGATGTCCATTTCCCCGTGTGCGCTGCGCTTGGGGGCGAAGCGACGGCTGGGCTCGTCGTGGGCCAGCTGGAAGTAATACGGGATCTGTCCGGCGCGGATGCGGACGCTGGCAATGCCGTCCACACTGGCGTCCTTCCACAGCCAGCACGGGTTGAAGATGTCGACGTTGAAGATCGCACGCTCGCCGTCGGCCGGGCCATCATCTTCCAGGCGCAGCAGCAGCTGGCCTTCGCCCGGGCACTGCGCCAGATGCTCGTCGGTCCGCGACAGCAGCGAGGTGGCGGTGACATCGAAGCGGCTGGCGGCCTTGGCCAATGCCTGGCCGTTGAAGAACGTCGCGGCCTGCAACGCCACCGGCAGCGGCTGCTGCAGCGGGGCGGTGTAGCGCGGCGACCGGGCGGTGACCGCACTACCATCCACGCTGTAGTGGATGTCGTAGCCGAGCGGATTGCGCAGTGCGAGCGTCGCGGTGCCGGCAGCGCGATCGTCATGGCTGTCCAGTTCCACCTGGAACGGGGTCTGTGCATACGCGATGCCCATCGCCTGGTATCGCTGCAGCTGCGCCGGCAGGCGTGCCAGGAAATCGGCGTAATCACGACGCTCGCGCGGCGACCAGCCGGTCTCGGCCACGGCAGCCAGGCGCGGGAACAGGTTGTGCTGCAGGCGCGCGTAGCTGCGCGTGTGCTCGGTGAACATGTTGGCCTGCAGGCCGAGGATGTGGTGCTGCCTGTCCTTGGCCAGCGCGTCCGGCACCGGCTCGAAGCCGTACACGCGCGCCAGCGGAATCGTCGCCGGACGGCCCGGCGGCTCGTTCTCCGAGTTCGTCTGCAGGTAATCCATGTACATGTCGGTCACCGGCGACATCACCACGTCGTGACCTTCGCTGGCGGCCTTCAGGCCGCCTTCCGTGCCGCGCCACGACATCACCGTGGCTTCCGGCGGCAACCCGCCTTCGAGGATTTCGTCCCAGCCGATCAGGCGCCGGTCGTGTTGTTCCAGGAACGTTTCCAGGCGCTTGATGATGTGGCTCTGCATTTCCATCTCATCGCCGGCGCCCACCTCGCGCATGCGTGCCTGCACCCGCGCGGAAGCCTCCCACTGGTCCTTGACTGCTTCGTCGCCCCCCACGTGCACGTACCTGGCCGGGAACAACGCGATGACTTCTTCCAACACGTTCTCAAGGAATTCGAGGGTGCTGTCGTCGGTGTTGAACAGGTTGGGGAACACGCCCCATTCGCTCAGCGGCTTGAGCGGGGTGTCGATCGTGCCGAGCGCCGGATAGGCCGCGATCGCTGCGGTGGCATGGCCGGGCACGTCGATCTCGGGGATCACCTGGATATGGCGCGCGGCCGCATACGCGATCACCTCGCGGATCTGTTCCTGGGTGTAGAACCCGCAGTAGGGACGCTCGGCGCCGGTGACTGGATCGCGGCCACCGTCACCGGCCGGAATGCGGCAGCTGCCGACGCCGGTCAGTTTCGGGTAGCGCTTGATCTCCATGCGCCAGCCCTGATCATCGGTGAGATGCCAATGGAAGGTGTTGAGCTTCTGCTCGGCCATCGCATCGAGGACCTGCTTGATCTCGTCGAGGCTCTGGAAGTGGCGGGCCGAATCGAGCATCAGGCCGCGCCAGCTGAAACGGGGGGCATCATCGATGCGCAGCGCCGGAAGCATCCCATCGCTGCCGCCGGTAAGCAGCTGCGAGAGCGTGGCCGCACCGTAGAACAGGCCGGCCTCGGTGGCGGCCTGCACGGTCGCGCCGCGCGCGTCCGAACGCAGCTGGTAGCCTTCGGGACCGGTCTTGAGCGTGGCGTCCAGCACGAAGCGGATCCCGTCTTTGCCGCGTCCCTCGCCTACCGTTACCGCCGGGCCACCGCTGTCGCGCAGCAGGGTGGCGAACTGCGTGGCGACGCGCTGGGCGACCGGGCCCTGTGCACGTACCGGCGTGGCCGCCGTCACCGCGTAGCCGGCGCCGTCGAGGCGCTCGGCCTTCGCCGGTGCGGGGATCAGCATCAGTGAACCGGGCAGGGCCTTCGGGCCATCTGGTGCACGTGCGTCGGCGGCCTGGGCCAGCGGTGCGAGGGAGAGTGCCAGTGCGAAGGACAGCAGCGACAGCGAGGTACGACGGGTGCGGGTGTGCATCGGGTCATTCCTTTGTAGCGAATCGGGTTCCACCTGTGAAACGGGCCCGGAAATCCGGGCCCGTTTCAGGTGTGCAGCGTGTTACCGCGGCGATCAGTACTTGAAGCGGAAGTTCAGATAGTACTGGCGGCCGTTGGAGTAGAACGAGGTCGGGATCAACGCGCTCTGGTAGTACTTGTAGGTCGGGTTGTTGAGGTTCAGGCCATCCAGGCTGATGCTCAGCCAGTCGGTCGCCTTGTAGCTCAGCGACGCCGACAGGGTGCCGAAGTCGTCCTGGTAGTACGGGTTGGTACCGGACAGGCTGATCAGGAACGAGGAACGGCGGGTGTAGCTGACGCGGGCGCCGAAGCGTTCGTTCTCGAAGTAGGCACCCACGTTGTAGGTGTTCTTCGAGGTGCCCAGCAGGTTGTTGGTGCCGTCGGCCCAGGTGTGGTTGGTCTTGCCATTGGCGTAGGTGTAGTTGGCATTGACGCCGAAGTACTCACCGATCGGCTGCTCGTAGGCCACTTCCACGCCGGTGACCTGCCCATCGGCATTGATCGGGGTGGAGATGTCGTAGGTTTCAAGCTGGTTGGTCAGTTCGCTGAAGAGCTGGCGCTGGACCACGTCGAAGGCGATGTAGTCCTTCAGGCGCATATGGTAGGCGCCCAGCGACAACAGGCCGCGCGGCATGAAGTACCACTCGAGGTTGGCATCCAGGTTGCTGGACAGGGTCGGCTTCAGATCGGGGTTGCCGCCGCCGCCGGTCTTGTTCAGATCCGAACCCCACGAGGACGCACCCAGTGCCGAGTAGTCCGGCAGCGTCTGGGTCTGCGACGCGGCCACGCGCAGCACCAGGTCATCGTCCAGGTCGAACTTGATGTTGGCGCTCGGCAGCACGCGGTCGTGCTTGTTCTCGAAGGCCTGGCGCTGCCACATGCCGAACAGGCTGCGCACGTCGGCGCGGGCCGGATCGCTGACGGCCAGGTAGGTGTCGATGTCCTGCTTGATGTTGACGTAGCGCAGGCCGATGTTGCCGCTCCACCAGTCACCGGTGAAGTTGGCCTGCACGTAGCCGGCGAAGTTCTTTTCCTTCACCTTCCACTCGGCACCGTAGTTGTGGCGGCCGTCGGGACCGTCGTTGCCGGCCAGCCAGGTCGAGTTGTTGACGATGGCGTTCTGCAGCGCATCCGGGGTGTAGTACCAGATGTTGCGCGGGAAGGTGCCGCCCACTCCGCTGGCGAAGTTGCCCGGGTACTGCCCGGTGGCGCTGCCGCGCAGTGCGGACCAGATGTCGCCCGGGCTGGCGCCTTCCGGCGACAGGGCTTCACGTTCGTGGTCGGCGAAGCGCAGGCCGAAGTCGATCGAGCTCAGCGTGCCACCGTTGCTGAAGTACTGGTTGAAATCCAGCGACGCCCAGTCTTCCTTGTCCTCTGCCTTGACCAGCTGGTTGCCCCAGGTGCCGAAGCTGCTGACGCCTGCTTCGCTGATGTCGCCACCGATGTTCCAGTCGACCGGGGAGCCGGCGCCGTGGCTGGCGTAAGACGCGCCGCCACCCTGGCCGACGGTGACTTCGGCGATGAACTGACGCGGGGTTTCGCCGGTGCCCTTGGTGGTGCCGGCCTGGAACTTCGCGTTGAGGTTGTCGTTGATCTGCCAGTCCGCGTCGAAGGTGACGTAGCTGCTCTTGGCGGTGGCCTCGCGGTAGATCATGTCGTACACGCCGTAGTTCGTACCGGGAACGCCGGTGTACGTCGCGTTGGTGATCACGCCATCCACCACGGTGTAACCCGGGTCCGGGGCCTGGGTGCGGCCGAAGCCGCTGCCGAACATCATGAAGTTGCGGTTGTAGTTGTTCGCTTCCAGTTCGGAGGTGAAGCCGCTCAGGCCCAGGGTCAGCGTGTCGATCGGCTTCCACTGCACGGTGACCATGCCACCCTTGCGCTTGCGGGTCTGCTCGAACAGGGTCGAACCCAGCAGGCCGGGAATGGACAGCCCTTCCAGGTCCGGACGCGGCGCCTGCAGGAACTGGCCCGGATTGGCCGGATCGGGAATGCCGGCCACGACCGGATCGGTCGCCTTGAGCGCGAAGAAGCCGCCCGGGATTTCCTGCGCTTCACGGCGCAGTTCGCGCTCCTGGTAGAAGCCCTGCACCAGCACGCCGAAGGTGTTGGCGTCGTTCTTGTAGTTGAACAGGGCCGAGTACTGCGGATCGGTCGAGTCGGCCTGGTCCGAGCGCACGGCGCCGATCGATGCTTCAGCCGTGAACTGCTTGGCGAACTGCAGCGGGGTGCGGGTGATGATGTTGACGGTACCGGTGGTGCCGCCGTCCTGCAGCTTGGCCTGCGAGGACTTGTTCACTTCCACCGAGCTGACCAGCTCGGACGGCAGCAGCGAGTAGCTGACGCTGCGGCCGACGTTGTTGCCCTGGCTGAGCACGAACCAGTCGGCCGAGCCGACGCTGTGGCCGTTGATGAGGGTCTGGGTCAGGCTCGGGCTGGTGCCGCGCAGGCTGACACGGTCGGCTTCATCGAAGCCGCCTTCATCGGCGCTGGACGAGCTGATGTTCACGCCGGGCACGCGCTGCAGGGTATCGGCGACGTTGTGCGCGGGCAGCTTGCCCACGTCTTCGGCGGTGACCACTTCCAGGCGCGCATTCGCTTCGCGCTTGGTATCGAGCGACTTCTCCATCGAACCGCGGATGCCGGTGACCTGGATGGTGTCCAGGTCGGTTGCGGCCGGCGTGGAGGCGGGGGCTTGCTGCGCGTGGGCGCTGAAGGCCAGGCAGCTGACGATGGCTGCGGAAAGCAGGGTCTTGCGGGTGTTCATGATGTCTCTCCTCATCACTCGATGGTCGCCGGCGACGGCGTCTGTTTGCTTGCGTCTGGTACGACTGTGCCGCGCGCCTGTTGTCCGGTGCGCCTTGGGTGCTACGTACTGCGTGGTGCGTTGTCCGCAGCGCCGATCCCGGCGCCGCGGCAGATCAGGTGTCCGAGCGGCCGAGGTACCAGCTGGCGGCGCCGATGACGCCCAGCTGCCCGTGCTCGACCACCTTCACGGGAATGCGTTCCAGCGCCTCGCGCATCGGCCCCTTGTTGAGGTACCGCTCGACGAACGTGCTGTTCAACAGGAAGTCGCGGATCTGCGGCAGGATGCCGCCGGCCAGGTAGACACCGCCGGTGACGCCGTACTGCAGTGCCATGTCGCCGATCGTGCTGCCGAGCAGGCCGCAGAACACGTCCAGGCTCTGCCGCGCGAGCGGGTCGTGGCCGGCCATCGCGGCGGCGGTGACCGCATCGGGGGTGGTCAGCGTCGGCGCCTGGCCGTTCAACGCGCACAGGGCGCGATACAGATTCATCAGGCCGGGGCCGGACAGCGCCTGCTCGACCGAGACATGCGAGCGCTCGCGCAGCATCTGCCGCACGATCGCCATCTCCAGTTCGGTGGTGGTGGCCAGGGTCGGCTGGCCGGCTTCGGTGGCCAGGACCACCGCGCCATGTGCGGTCGGGATCCACACGGCCGCACCGAGCCCGGTGCCCGGGCCGACCACCAGGGTCGGGCCGCGCGGGGCGGTGGCCGGGCCGGTCAGCTGGAGCACGCCGCTGGCATCGACCTGGGCGGCGGCATAGGCCACGGCCTCGAAGTCATTGACGATGTAGACCTGGTCCAGGCCGACCTCCCGCTCGATCTGCCGCGCCGACAGCGGCCAGGGCAGGTTGGCGGTGATCACCGTGCCGTCGTCGCGGGCATAGCCGGCGGTGGCGACCACGCAATGCGTCGGGCGCGGTCCATCGGCCAGGAAGTCGGACAGGATCGCGCTGAGGCCGGCGTAATCCGCATTGCGGAACTTGCGGTAGTCCAGCAGTTCGACCGGATGGGCCGGATCGGCACTGGCCTGGACCCGGCCAACCCGGACATGCGTACCACCCACGTCGGCCGCCAGGAACGGCGGCATCGCGGCGGGCGGGGCATGGGCCGGAACAGCGTGGGCGGCGTTGGTCACACGGACTCCATCGGTTGGGCGTGGCCAGGGCGGACCCGGCGATTGAGGCGGAGTCTGTAATCGTTCTGACAACGATGTCAACGATAACCTCAGACTTTCGATGTTGCGTCGCAACGTGGGTTTGCGCGCGAAAACGTTTTCATCACGGCGCCGTCATGTTTTGCAAACTCCCGTGAATACGGGCTCCGCTCCACCCGCCGCGAGCGCTGCCGCCAGATTGCGCAGGTGCAGCAAAGGAAAATGCGCGGGGGCGGCGTGAACCAGTTGTTGACAAACCCGGCGGCCGCAACGAATAAATGTGACAACGTTGTTCCCAGCCACTCTTCCGACGCCGCTCCGGCGCCGTCGATGCAGGAGCCTCCCTGATGTCTGCCGTGCCTGCTGCCTCCGCGCGTTCGAGCGTGCTCACCTCGATCCTGATCATCGGCGTGCTGTTCTTCCTGATCGGCTTCTTCACCTGGCTCAACGGCCCGTTGATCACCTTCGTCAAGCTCGCCTTCGAGCTGGACGAGGTCGGCGCCTTCCTGGTGCTGATGGTCTTCTACCTGTCGTATTTCTTCCTGGCGCTGCCGGCCTCGTGGATCCTCAAGCGCACCGGCATGAAGAAAGGCCTGAGCCTGAGCCTGCTGGTGATGGCGGCCGGCGCGGTGGTGTTCGCCCACTTCGCCCAGCAGCGCTGGTACCCGGGCGCGCTCAGCGGCCTGTTCATCATCGGCAGCGGGCTGGCCCTGCTGCAGACGGCGGTCAACCCGTACATCAGCATCCTCGGCCCGATCGAGACGGCCGCGCGCCGTATCGCGGTAATGGGCATCTGCAACAAAATCGCCGGCATGCTCGCCCCGGTGCTGATCGGCACGCTGGTGCTGCACGGCATCGGCGATCTGACCGAGCAGGTGGCCGCGGCCGACCCGGTCGTGCGCAGTGCGCTGCTGGATACCTTCGCCAGCAAGATCCAGTTGCCGTACATGGTGATGGCGGGGGTGCTGGTGGTACTGGCGGTGGGTGTGCTGTTCTCGCCGCTGCCCGAACTGAAGACGTCCGAAGCCAACGCCACGCCGGCCCGCGCGCCGGGGGTGGCCGAGCGCACCAGCATCTTCCAGTTCCCGCACCTGTGGCTGGGCGTGCTGTGCCTGTTCGTCTATGTCGGCGCGGAAGTGATGGCCGGTGATGCGATCGGCACCTACGGCCACAGCTTCAACCTGCCGCTGGACCAGACCAAGATGTTCACCTCGATCACCCTGGGCGGCATGCTGCTGGGCTACCTGGCCGGCCTGGCGATGATTCCGCACCTGGTCTCGCAGTCGCGCTACCTGAGCATCTCCGCGGTGCTGGGGGTGGTGTTCTGCACGGGCGCGCTGCTCACCCACGGCTATGTCTCGGTGGGCTTCGTGGCGGCGCTCGGCTTTGCCAACGCGATGATGTGGCCGGCGATCTTCCCGCTGGCGATCCGCGGCCTGGGCCGTTTCACCGAAACCGGCTCGGCCCTGCTGGTGATGGCCATCGCCGGTGGCGCGATCATTCCGCAGCTGTTCGCCGTGCTCAAGCAGCACTTCGATTTCCAGTGGGTGTTCGCCGGGCTGATGATTCCCTGCTACCTCTACATCCTGTTCTATTCAGTGCGCGGCCACCGGATCGGCCTGCCCCGCGACGGGCAGTGATCGGCGATCATGGACGCTCCACGGAACCCGCAGGACAAAGCCATGCGCAGAGCGACCATCAAGGATGTCGCCGAACGGGCCAAGGTGTCATTGAAGACCGTCTCGCGCGTCATCAACAATGAGCCCTCGGTGATGCAGGCCACCCGCGCGCGCGTCCTGCGCGCGATTGCCGAACTGGACTACGAGCCCGATCCGGCCGCGCGCAATCTGCGCACCGGGACCACCCTGGTGATCGGGCTGGTCTACGACAACCCCAATCCGTACCACATCATCGGCATGCAGAATGGCGTCCTCGCTGCCTGTCGCGAGACCGGGTTCGGGCTGCAGATCCATCCCTGCGATTCCAGCTCGCCGATGCTGGCCGAGGAACTCGCCGACTGGGTGCAGCGTTCGCGCCTGGCCGGGCTGGTGCTGACCGCGCCGATGTCCGAGCGCCGCGACCTGGTGGCGGCGCTGACCGGGCGAGGGATCAAGCTGGCGCGCATCATCGCCGGCACCGCCGACCCGGAAGATGGTGCCTGCGTGTTCGTCGACGACCGCGAGGCCGCCTACGAGGTCACCGAGCACCTGATCCAGCTCGGCCACCAGCGCATCGGCTTCCTGTGGGGCAGCAGTTCGCACGGCTCCAGCGTGGAGCGCCATGCCGGCTACGAGGCGGCGCTGCGCGATTACGGCATGAGCGTGGACAAGCACCTGGTGGTGCAGGGCGACTACACCTTCGACGACGGTTTCCGTGGTGCGCGCCGCCTGTTGGCGCTGCGCGAGCCACCCACGGCGATCTTCGGTTCCAACGATGAAATCGCCGCTGGCGTGCTGGCTGCGGCCAAATCGGCGGGCATGAACGTGCCCTACGACCTCTCCATCGCCGGCTTCGAGGACAGTCCGTTCTCGCGCCAGTCCTGGCCGCCGCTGACCACCGCCAAGCAGGCCACCGAGGACATCGCCCGGCATGCCGCGCGCCTGCTGATCGCGCAGCTGCGCAGCGATGCCTACGACGAAGCTCCGCTGCAGCTGCGCAACCAGGGCTTCGTGCCGCAGCTGGTGGTGCGTGGTTCCACCGCGCCGATGCGCCCGCAGGGTGCACGGCTTCCTTCTCCTGAAACGACCTGAGTCCCCATGTCCCTGCCTGCTCCCCACGACACCCTGATGTACCGCGAAGCCGCCGAGGCCGCCGATGTGATCGCCGCGCAGTTCGCGCGCAACCAGGTGGCCGTGGAGACGCTGGCGGCCAGCCTGCGCGCGGCGCCGCCGCCGTTCGTGGTGACCTGCGCGCGGGGCAGTTCCGATCATGCCGCCACCTACGCCAAGTACCTGCTGGAAACGCGGCTGGGGCTGGTGACCGCCTCGGCCTCGCCGTCGGTGGGCTCGGTCTACGAAGCGCCGCTGAAGCTGCGTGGCGCGCTGTACATCGTGATCTCGCAGTCGGGCAAGAGCCCCGACCTGCTGCGCAACGCCGAGGCTGCCCGTGCGGCCGGCGCGCGCGTGGTGGCGCTGGTCAATGTCGAGGATTCGCCGCTGGCGCAGCTGGCCGAAACGGTGATCCCGCTGGGCGCGGGCGCCGAGCGCAGCGTCGCGGCGACCAAAAGCTACCTGGCCTCGCTGTCGGCGATCCTGCAGCTGGTGGCGTACTGGACGCAGGACGTCGGGTTGATCGCTTCGCTGCGCACGCTGCCCGATGCCCTGCGCGCGGCCTGGAACAGCGACTGGTCGTCGCTGACCGAGGGCCTGGTGCCGGCGCACAACCTGTTCGTGCTTGGCCGTGGCCTCGGCCTGGCCGCCGCGCAGGAAGCGGCGCTGAAATTCAAGGAAACCTGCGGCCTGCACGCCGAGGCCTACAGCTCGGCCGAGGTCAAGCACGGCCCGATGGCGCTGGTCGGCCCCGGCTTCCCGGTGCTGGCGTTCGCCCAGCCGGATGAAACCGGCGCCGGCACCCGCGCGGTGCTGGCCGAGTTCGCCGCGCGCGATGCCCAGGTCTGGCTGGCCGATGTCGATGGCGACCTGCCGCTGCCGGTCGCACCGCACCCGGCCTGCGCGCCGCTGCTGACCATCCAGAGCTTCTACCGCGCGATCAACGCGCTGGCGCTGCGTCGCGGCCACAACCCCGATCTGCCGCCGCATCTGAACAAGGTGACGGAAACCGTCTGATGAAAACTGTCCTGCGCAACGCCCGCATCCTGGCCGGCGACGACTTCCGCGATGACCTGGCGGTGGTGATCGAAAGCGGGCGGATCACCGCGCTGGTTTCCGATGCCGCACCGATGCTCGGCCAGGCCGATGAGCAGGTGGACCTGGGCGGCGGCTGGCTGCTGCCGGGCTTCATCGATGCGCAGGTCAACGGTGGCGGCGGGGTGCTGTTCAACAACAGTCCGGATGTCGCCACGCTGCGCACGCTGGCGCAGGCGCACCGCCGCTTCGGCACCACCGGGCTGCTGCCGACCCTGATCAGCGACGACGTGCAGGTGATGCGCGCGGCCATCGCCGCGACCCGCCAGGCGATCAGCGAAGGCGTGCCCGGCGTGCTGGGCATCCATCTGGAAGGCCCGTACATCGCGCCGGCGCGCAAGGGCACCCACGACGCCAACAAGTTCCGCGTCCCCGACGCCGCCGAGATCGCCCTGGCGGCCTCGCTGGACAACGGCGTCACCCTGCTCACGCTGGCCCCCGAACGGGTGCCGCTGGAGAGCATCCGCGCGCTGGTCGAACGGGGCGTGGTGGTGGCGGCCGGTCACACCGCCGCCAGCTATGAAGAGGCGCGTGCCGGCCTGGAGGCGGGCATCCGTGGCTTCACCCATCTGTACAACGCGATGTCGCCGCTGACCGGGCGCGAGCCGGGCGCGGTCGGGGCGGCGCTGGAAGACCGCGACAGCTGGGTCGGCATCATCGCCGACGGCGTGCACGTGCACCCGGCCAGCCTGCGCGTGGCGCTGGCGACCAAGCCGCGTGGCAAGGTCATGCTGGTGACCGATGCGATGCCGCCGGTCGGTGCGGAAGACCCCAGCTACGAGCTGTACGGCGAGGTCATCACCGCGGTGGACGGCGTGGTGCGCAATGCGGCCGGCTCACTGGCCGGCTCGGCGCTGGACATGGCCACCGCGGTGCGCAACAGCGTGCAGCTGCTGGGCGTATCGCTGGCCGAGGCGGCGCGCATGGCCTCGACCTATCCCGCGCAGTTCCTGAATCTGGATGACCGCTACGGGCACATCGCCGAAGGGCATCACGCCGATCTGGTGCTGCTCGATGACGCCCTGCAGGTGCGCAGCACCTGGATCGCCGGGCAGCGCGAAGACGTATGAGCGCCACGCCGTCAGGACGGATGGGCTCGATCGACGCGCTGCGCGGCCTGACCGTCGCAGCGATGCTGCTGGTCAACAACCCGGGCGACTGGAGCCATGTCTACGCGCCGCTGCTGCACGCGGACTGGCACGGCTTCACCCCGACCGACCTGATCTTCCCGTTGTTCCTGTTCATTGCCGGCGTCTCGATGGCCTTCAGTCTGGCCCCGCGCGCGGGCGACCCGGCCACGCGTCCGGCGCTGGTGCGTGGGGTCCTGCAACGCGCGCTGCGCATCCTGATCGCCGGCGCACTGCTGCACCTGCTGGCGTGGTGGTTGTTCGAGCTGCCGGCGTATCGCCTGTGGGGTGTGCTGCAGCGGATAGCGTTGTGCGTGGCGGTGGTCGGCGTGCTGGCGGTCTACACGCAGGCGCGGACGCAATGGGCGGTGATCGTGGGCCTGCTGGTGGCCTATGCCGCGATCCTGCTGTCTGCCGATTCGCTGGAGCCTTGGTTGAATCCGGCCAGCCGGCTGGATACCGCGCTGTTCGCTCCCTTCCTGTACAAGTATTCCGCGCTCACCGGCCTGGGGCATGACCCGGAAGGGCTGCTGAGCAGCCTGGGCGCGATCGCCAGTACGCTGCTCGGCCTGCGCGCCGGTGCGTGGCTGCGGGCCGGCCGAGCGCCGCAGCTGGCGATGCTCGCAGCGGTGTGTCTGGCCATCGGCGGCCTGGCCACCCTGTGGCTGCCGCTGAACAAGCAGCTGTGGACGCCGAGCTTCGTGCTGTGGACGGGCGGTCTCTCCGTGGCGGCACTGCTGCTGGCGCATCTGCTGATCGATCGCTGGGGCGCGCCCGCGCTGGGCCGGCGCTTCGGCGTGAACGCGATAGCGGCCTATCTCGGTTCCTCGGCGATGGCCCTCGTGCTGGGGGCCACCGGTGCATGGGCCTGGATGTTCCATGCGCTGGAGCGGGCATTGCCGGAGGCGCCGAAGCTGGCCTCGCTCGGCTGCGCCGTGGGTTTCGTGGCGATCTGGTGGGGCGTGGTGTGGGTGCTGGATAGCCGGCGCGTCTACCTGAAAATCTGAATGCGAGGGCATGCGGGCGCACATGCCGTCGGCGCCGGCATCCGTCCGGATTCTTTACCTTCGCATCACGTTTGCGCAGTAAAAGTACCTACGCCGGTCATCCGTAAAAGCACTGGGCCGTTGCTGTCCCCCTTCTGCTGAACAGGAAAGGTACATGCACCAGATGCTTGCTCGGGCGGCTCGGCCGCTGCTGTCCGTCCAGATAGCCCGCCTGCTGCATGTTGGCCGTTATGGCGCCCTCGGCACCGCACTGATGGCCGGGGCATTCCCGGCCTGGGCGGGCTGCGACAACCCTGCGCCCACCACCGGTCAGACCGTGACCTGCTCCAGCCAGCTGCCCAATCCGGACACTGTCCCGGTCACCGGCGCGGCAGGCAGCAGCACCATCACCCTCAATGTGCTGAGCAACGCCCAACTCGCGCCTGCCACCGGCAACGCCATCACGCTGCAGGCCGGTGGCGGTGGGCACCTGATCATCAATGACGGAAGCATCCTTGCCGGCGCCGGGCGTGGCCTGCAGCTGGATGCCGCTTCCACCGTGATCAATCGCGGGGTGATCAGCGGCAGCACCGGTGGTGTCTTCTCTGGTGCCGGCAATGATCGGCTGGAGATGCTGGCCGGCAGCATCCGCGGCGGCGTGGTGCAGGGCGCAGGCAACGATACGCTGCTGATGCGCGATGGGGTCATCGACAGCGTCGACCAGGGTGATGGGGTGGATACGCTGGAGGTCAGCGGCGGCACCATCACCGGCACGGTGCAGCAGGGCAGTGGCCAGGACGTATTCCTGATGACCGGTGGCACCGTCGGCGCGCTGCTGCAGGGCGACGGCACCGATCGCTTCCGCATGACCGGCGGGCAGATCATCGGCGGCTTCGACGACGGTGACTACGCCGAGATGACCGGCGGCCGCATCGGCCGGGTCAACATGAAACTGGAAAACAACACTTTCGACATGTCCGGCGGCACCATCGACGGCAATCTCGTCACCGGCTTCGGCAATGACACCATCCTCCTGTCCGACGGCTATATCGGCGGCAACATCAGCGTCAGCGGTGGCGACGATGCGATCACCATCACCGGGGGCACCGTGCGCGGCGAAATCCGTGCCAGCACCGGCACGGACCGGCTCACCTGGTCCGGTGGCGGCGTGGTCTACGGCGCCGTGGACATGGGCGAGGGCGATGACGTCAGCACGCTCAGCAACCTCAACAACAGCCATCTCGGCGCATTGCCGCTGTTCACCGGTGGCGCGGGCACCGACCTGCTGACCCTGAACAACGTCAAGACCAATGGCGTGGCGCGTTTCACCGCTTGGGAGCAGATCAACCTGCGCCAGGACAGCCAGCTGACCGTCGATGCCGATCTGGTGCTGGCCGACGCCACCACCGGCGGTGGCACCCTGGATATCGACCGCACCAGCACGGTGTTCGCCGGCGGCTTCAACGCCAGCGTGCGCAGCTTTACCGCAGGCCAGCAGGTCAACGTCATCAATGCCGGTCGCATCGACCTGAGCAACGGCAGCAATGGTCCGGCGGATGCGTTCACCATCGCGGGCAACTACGTCGGCAACAACGGCGGTGTGTACCTGCACTCGGTGCTGGCGGGTGACGGCGCGCCCTCGGACCGCCTGGTGATCTCCAATGGCGTGGCCAGCGGCAGCACCGGCCTGGGCATCCTCAACGCGGGTGGCAGTGGCGCGGCGACGCTGGCCGACGGCATCCTGGTGGTGCAGTCGATCAATGGCGCCAGCACCGCGCCGAACGCATTCGCGCTGTACAACCCGGTCGCGGCCGGTGCGTTCGAGTACTTCCTGTTCAAGGGCGGCGTCAGTGCCGGCAGCAGCGAGAACTGGTATCTGCGATCGACGCTGGTAACGGGTGTCCTGGCGGCCCCGGCGCCCGCGCCGCCGGGTGTATCCACGGTCACCCCGCCGCCGCCGCCGCCGGAGGATGCAGGCACCCCCCCGCCGCCCCTGACCCCGCCGCCGTCGCCGGATCTGCCGGAGAACCCGGACCCGCTCGCCCCCGAACCGGCACCGCCACCGCCGCCGCCCGAACCGGCACCGGTGGCGCCCCCGCAGGCCGATACCCCGCCGCCGGTACCGACGACCCCCGCCGCAGTACCCGGTCCATTGGCGGTGCCGCCGACGCCCGGCGCCGTGCCCGCCGACGGCGACATGATTCCGCTGTACCGGGTTGAGGCAGCCACGTATGCCGTGGTGCCGCCGCTGCTGCGCGAGACCAGCCTCCTGAGCCTGGGCACGTTCCACGAGCGCCAGGGCGAACAGCGCCTGCTGGCCGGGCAGGGTGGCTTCCGCGCGGCGTGGGCGCGGATGATCGGCCAGAGCCATGAGCAGCACTGGGAAGGCGACGCCAGACCCAGCTTCGACGGTGACATCCAGGGCATCCAGGCCGGCGTGGATCTGTTCGCCACCGCCGATGACCGCCACCGCGACCAGGTCGGTGTGTTTGTCGGGCGCACCCGTGCGCAGGGCAACGTCAACGGTTTCGCGATCGGTTGGGACAACGTGGCCGTCGGCCGTACCCGCCTGGACGACAAGCACGTCGGCCTGTACTGGACCCGCGTGGGCAGCGCCGGGGGCTACCTGGACACGGTGGTCATGCAGAGCCGCTACGACGGCAATGCATGGTCGGCACGCGGGCTCGGCATCGATCTGCGCGGTGACGGCACTACCGCCTCGCTGGAAGTCGGCAAGCCGCTGCTGCAGCTCGGGCAGTCCGCCTGGTGGCTGGAGCCGCAGGCGCAGGTGATCTGGCAGCGCACCGCACTGGATGACGGCGCCGACCGCATTTCCACCGTGGGCTACGACAACGACAACGCATGGACCGGCCGCGTCGGCCTGCGTCTGGCGGCCGACTACACCCTCGCGGGCAATGGCTGGCAGCCCTACTTCAAAGTGAACTACTGGCAGACCTTCGATGGCGAGGATCGCATCACCTTCGGCACCAATCAGTTGACCAACCAGCAGGGTTCGCGCGCACTGGAAGTGGGCGTCGGCGTGGTCGCGCGCTTCAACGCCAACGTCAGTGCGTTTGCGGTGGCCGACTACACCCGCGACCTGGAAAGCAGCGAGCAGAAGGAGCGCAAGAGCATCGAAGGCAACATCGGGCTGCGGTTCGATTGGTGAGCCTGTTGTGGGCACGGGTTGATTGCCGGCACGCTGCCCGGAATGAGGTGCTCTTCATTTCGGGCTGACGTGTCGCTGAAATTGCGGAGTGCCTGCTGTTCCTGGGCCACATGCAGCGCTATGCTGCGGCCCACTCAACTACACGGATGTAGCGCGATGGTGACGTCCAGAGGATTTCGTTCTTCGCTTCTTGGGCTGCTGGCCGGTCTGCTGTTTGCACCGATGGCGAACGGACAGGACATGCCGACGCCGGCGGTGCAGGCACGGATCGTCGAGGTGCTGGAACGCGAGGCGCTGTATCGCGACAAGGTTGACTGGCAGGCACTGCGGTCCCGCCTGCAGGCCCCTGATACCGATCCGGCGCAGACTTGGACGCTGCTGCGCGACGCCATTGCCGTGAGCAGCGGCGGGCATGGGCGGTGGATGCCGGCGACGCACCCGGCGCTGCAGTCGCCTTCGACTCGCGGCACGGCGGCGGCAGCCCAGCGTGCGCCGGCAAGCCGGCAGACAGACGAGATCAGCGCCACGCCGCAACGCACGGATCTGCAGCGCGATATGGATACAGTGGGCCGCCGCATTGGATGGATGACGGTGGGCGCCTTCAACGCGAGCGGCGCGGGCGACAGTCCGGCCTGGCAGCAGGCGAGCCTGGCGTTTGCCGGCAGGCTGCAGAACGCGATCCGCAGCAAGGATCGGGCGGAGCGATGCGGCTGGGTCGTGGATTTGCGGGGCAACAGCGGCGGCAACATGTGGCCGATGCTGCTGGGCCTGGCGCCCCTGCTGGAAGAGGCCGATGGTGAAGCGCCGCGGATCGGTGCGTTCGCCACGGCCGATGCGGAGCGGTCATGGTCGTCGCACGATGGCGCCGTCTGGCTGGAGCAGAAGAAACTGCTCGACGGCGGCGCGGCGGTGTATCGGCTGCGCCATCCCGGCGCACCGGTGGCGGTGCTGTTCGGTCCGCGCACCGCCAGCTCAGGGGAGGCGACGGCGCTGGCCTTCCGTGGGCGTGCCAATACCCGGAGTTTCGGCCAGCCCACGGCGGGCTTCTCGACCGGCAACCGTACCGAGCGTCTGCCCGACGGAAGCGCACTGCTGGTCACCGGCAACGTCATGGTCGACCGCAACGGCCAGGGCAATGGCGGCAGGATCGCCCCGGATGTGGTCGTCGGTGAAGGCGAGGACGCGGCGGCAGCGGCGCGCGATTGGCTGCTGGCACAGCCCGCGTGTGCGGCCAGCGCCAGCTGAGACGGCGTCCGGTTCGCCTGGATCAGGCGGGGCCGGGGTCTGCCGCCCAGGCATCGATCAGCGCGTACGCACTGCGCTGATCGCCTTTACCCGTGCCTTGGCCAGCGCTTCACCTACTGCCGGGCCCTTCAATCCGCCCAGATCCAGATCGCGCGCCTGCACTGCCAGCGCGGCCTGGTGCAGGCGTTTCAGCGTTTCACCCTGCGGGTAGTCGCTGTCCTCGAAGCCCAGCCGGCCGCGCTTGTCGGCTTCGCAGCACAGCGCGATCTGCGCGATCCGCTCGGGGCGACGGAAGCCGTCGCACCGGGCCAGCAGCTCGAGCACGGTGGCGTCGCGCAGTTCGTCGATGCGGTGCACGTTGAGATGATCGCGGCAGACCGCTTCGGCCAGCTGGCGGTGATCGACCGGTACCTTCAGGCGTTCGGCCAGCGCGCGCAGCGGGGCGACACCGCGCTGCTCGTGCATGATGTGGCGCGGCCACTCGTCGGGCGGCGTGAGGCCCTTGCCGAGGTCATGGGTCAGCGCGGCGAAGCCGATCAGATCGTCGCCGGGCGCCAGCTGTGCGGCCATGTCGCTGACCATTTCCTGGTGCAGGCCGGTATCGACTTCCGGATGGAACTCCGCGCGCTGCGGCACGCCGTACAGCGCCTCCAGCTCGGGCAGGATCGCGCCCAGCGCATGCGCATCGTGCAGGGTGCGCAGGAAGGCGGACGGCCGGGCGGAGGCCAGCGCGCGGCGCAGTTCCTGCCAGACGCGCTCGGGCACCAGCGCCTCGAGTTCGCCGCTGGCGGCGATCTCGCGCATCAGGGCCATCGTCTCGGCGGCCACGGTGAAGCCGAGCGGGGCGAAGCGCGCCATGAAGCGGGCCGCACGCAGCACGCGCAGCGGATCCTCTACGAAGGCCGGGCCGACATGACGCAGCACGCGCTGTTCGATATCGCGCACGCCGCCATAGGGATCCACCAGGGCACCGGTGGCCTCATCGCAGGCGACGGCGTTGATGGTGAAATCGCGGCGCTGCAGGTCTTCTTCCAGCGTCACCGAGGGATCGGCATCGACCACGAAGCCGCGATAACCGCGGCCGGACTTGCGCTCGGTGCGGGCCAGCGCATATTCCTCACCGGTGTCGGGGTGCAGGAACACCGGAAAATCCCGGCCCACGGCTTTGTACCCCTGCGCTTCCATCTGCGTCTGGGTGGCGCCGACGACGACCCAGTCGCGGTCACCGGGGGTCTGCTGCATCAGGCGGTCGCGCACGGCGCCGCCGACAAGATAGATTTTCATGCCGACATGCTGCTCAGTCGCCGCCCTTGTCGGCGTTGGCCGCGCAGGCGAAGGTCTTGCGCTTGACCTGAAGGCGGCCGTTCATGCGGTCGGTCACCGGCAGCGCATCGCCGTTCAAGCGCCAGTCGTAGATCACGCTGAAGGCCAGGATGCGCGCGACGTACTCGCGGGTTTCCTTGTAGCTGATGGTCTCGATCCAGATGTCCGGATCGAAGCCCGGGCGCTGCGACTGCCAGCGGGCAGTCGGGGTCGGGCCGGCGTTGTAGGCGGCGATGGTGACGTAGGGCAGGCCGTCGTACTTGTTCATCAGCTGGCGCAGGTAGGCCGTGCCGATCGCGATGTTGGTATCCGCGTCGTACAGGCTGGCCGCACCCCCGTAGTTGGTCAGGCCGATGGACTTGGCCACGGCCGCACCGGTGGCCGGCAGAACCTGCATCAGGCCCATGGCGTTGGCCGGCGAGCGCGCCTTCGGATTGAAGATGCTCTCGGCGCGGATTTCCGCGGCGACCCAGGCCGGGTCGATGGCGTTGCGCGCGGACTCGCGGCGGATGCTGTCGTCGTGGTGCAGCGGGAAGCGCAGCGAATACAGGCGCTGCTCGTCCGGGGTCTTGCCCAGCGAGAACACCGCACGATCGAACCAGCCGTTGTCGCGGGCGACTTCGACGGCGAGGCGACGCTGCGTGGTGTCGTAGCGGCTGAGGGCGTCGTTCCATTCGGCCACGGCCCAGCCTGCCCGTTCGATCTTGAACAGTTCCATCGCACGCACGATCGCCGGGTCACGCGCGACCGCTGCCTGCGCCTGGGCGCTGTCGTTGGGTTCCCACGGGCACAGCGTGTAGTTCTGGCCGAGCTGGTCGGCGGCGAGGAAGCCATGGAAGGTGGCCGCACGGGCCGCCTCACGGAAGGCGGCCTGCGCTTCACTGCGCTTGCCGGTCTTGTCCAGCATGCGCGCTTCGAAATAGCGCCAGCGCGAGTCGGCGCGCTGGGTCGGGCCCATCTTGCGGATCGCGGTCAGCGCGGCCGGCCAGTCGCCGCGCGACAGTGCTTCGCGTGCGCGCCATTCGTGCAGGCGCTCGTCGTACGCCGATTCGGGCACGGCGTTGAGGCGGCGGGCGGATTCGGGACCGTACGAGGCGACCGTCCACAACGCGATCTGGTACAGCACCTGCGCGCGCTGCGCGGCGCTCAGCTGCAGCGCATCGGCGTACTGCGGCAACTGCTGTTCGGTAGCGCCCGGGTCGGCCTTGGCCAGCTTGGCCAGGCCATCGGTGGCGATGCGCCGGCTGCGTTCGTTGCGCGGCCAGTTCAGTGCGCTGGCGTTGGGCTTGTCGACGAACGCGGCATACGTGTTGGCCAGCGCCAGATCGGCGGCCGGCAGGCCGCGTGCGGCGCTGCGCATCACGGCAGGCTGCTGCTCATCGGCCGCTGCGTCGATACGTGCCCAGCGCAGTTCGGCGTTCAGGCCGCCCTTGGCATCCAGGACCGCGAACACCGGGTCGCAGGCATCGGGCAGCGATTTACCGGTACTGCGCCAGAGCGCCTGGGCCTCGCTGACCCATTGCGCATCGGCCTTGCCGGTGGCCTGGCGCGCATTGAGCTGGGCGCAGCGCAGGCCGACATTGGCGGTGTCGGTCCAGTTGGCCAGCAGCGTCGGCCAGTCCTGGCGGCGGGCCACGGCCGGCAGCCACACGTTGCGGAAGCTGGTCGCGACGGCCTGGCCGCTGTAGCGCTTGAGGAAATCCTGGGCCTGCGCGTTGCTGACGGTATCGATGTTGCGACGCAGGTTGGCGAACTCCACCCAGCCATACAGCGGGTGCCGGCTCAATGCGGCCGCCTGGGCAGGGTCGAACTGGCCGCGTTCGGCGTTGTCGATGACGGCTTTGAGCTGCGCGCGCTGCGCATCCAGGTTCTGGGCATCGGCCACCGGGCTGACGCCGGTGCAGGCCAGCAGGACGGTCGCGCTGAAGAAATAGAGGGGAAGTCGTGTCATGCCGAAAGCATAACGGGGGCGGGTGAAAGGCGGTGAGGGCAAGCCGACTCGAGGATGAACGGATCCCTGCCAGGACGCGGAAGCAGGGGGGCGCGGGCGTAGTCTCGGCCTTGGGGCAGCCGGCCCCCTGTCAAGGAGCAGACCATGGCCTTCCGCGCAGCAGGACATGCAGGACCGTTGGCCGAGATCAACGTGACCCCGTTGGTCGACGTCATGCTGGTGTTGTTGATCATCTTCATCGTGACCGCCCCGATGGTGGCGTTGCCGATTCCGGTCCATCTTCCCCAGCCCACCACCGTGATGCCACCGACGTTGCCACAGTCCCCGATCGAGGTGCGGGTCGACGCCGGCAACCAGGCCTACTGGAACGGCCAGCCGATCGCCGTGGAGACGCTCGAGCCGCGGCTGCAGGAACAGGCGCATGACCACGCGGGCAACCTGCCGACGCTGCGCATTGCGGCTGATCCCGACGCGCACTATGACGTGATGGCCAAGGTTCTGGCGGCGGCCAACAACGCCGGGATGGACCGGATCGCGTTCGTCCAGTAGCGGCCCGACGGCCCGCCTGCATGGCCTCGAACGCCCTTGGAAACAAGGGCGTTCTTCATTGCGTGATTCCGTCCAGGGAAGCGCAGGAAGCCACGCGCGCACGTAGTCGGCTTTGTCGATTCCGCGTGAAACAGTGGCGTGCGTCACTCCTTCACATTTACAGGTTGTTTACAAAGGAGACACTGCCGCCATGCAGGGGGGCGCGGCAGTCCCGCCCACCATTCCTTTGGAGAGAGAGCGAATGAACAACCTGCATCACCGCCCGCTGGCGGTTGCTGTATCGCTGTGCCTGCTGCTGGCTGCGCCGGCCCTGGCCAGTGCGCAGGACGCGCCACGCAGTACTACCGACCTGGACCGGGTGGAAGTGACCGGCAGCCGCATCAAGCGGGCCGAGGTGGAAGGGCAGGTACCGATCCAGACCCTGACCCGCACCGAGATCGAGCGCACCGGCCTGACCTCGATCGGCGATGTGCTGCAGCAGCTGACCGGTTCCGGTTCGGCGCTCAATGCGAAGTTCAATTCCTCGGGAAACTTCGGCTTTCCGCCGGATGGCAGCGGCGTGGGTGCGGGCTCGGCCCAGGTCGATCTGCGGCACCTGGGCGCGAAGCGGGTACTGGTGCTGGTCGACGGCATCCGGTGGGTCAATGAGTCCTCCGCATCCGGCGTGGGCGCAGCGACCGATCTGAACACCATTCCGCTGGCCATCGTCGAGCGCATCGAAGTGCTCGAAGACGGCGCCTCCTCGCTGTACGGCTCCGACGCCATCGCCGGTGTGGTGAACATCATCACCCGCCGCGAATTCGATGGCGCGCAGGTGACGATGAACTACGGCGAGTACGGCAAGGGCGACGGCACCCAGAAGGGCGTGGACCTGGCGTGGGGCACCCGCGGCGACCGCTACAGCCTGTTCCTGGGCGCCAGCTGGACCAAGCAGGACCCGGTGTATGCGCGCGACCGCGAGCAGTCGCGCCTCCCGATCCCGGGTACCGGACTGGCGTTCGGCAGTGGCGGCATTCCGCAGGGACGCTTCTCCTTCGTGGATCCCAATACCGGTGCCGACCAGGACATCGTGCCCAATACCGGGGTGAGCAACCCACGTTACGACGGCAGTGCCGGCTGCACCCGCAGCGATGATTACCACTGCTTCACTTCCGCCGACCGCTTCAACTTCGCCGAGTACAACATGGTGCTCACGCCGTCCGAGCGGAAGGGCATCTTCGGCCAGTTCCGCTTCGATCTCACCGATGACATCCAGTGGTACATCAAGGCCCTGGGCAACCGCCGCGAATCCACCAACCAGGCCGCACCCGAGCCGCTGTTCTTCGGTCCCGATGGCGCCACCGGCAACCCGCTGGCCGACAACATCGTGGTCTCGGGGCTCAACCCGTACAACCCGTTCGGCTTCGATCTTGTCGCCTCGGGCAACATGAGCCTGATCGGCCGCCGCCCGGTGGAAGGTGGCGCGCGCGTATTCGAGCAGGAGGTCAACACCCAGTACTTCGCCACCGGTCTGGTCGGCCAGTTCCAGGCGGCGGACCGCAGCTGGTTCTGGGACCTCAACGGGATGTACAGCAAGAACAAGGCCGAGCAGACCAACTACGGCAGCTACGACATCTACAAGGTCAACATGGCGCTGGGTGATCCGGCCGTGTGCGCGGCCACGCCCGGCTGCGTGCCGCTGAACATCTTCGGTGGCGTCGGCTCGATCACGCCGGACATGCTGCGCTGGATCCAGCCGGTGGTGCGCGACCGCAGCCAGAACGAGTTGAGCCTGTTCACCGCCAACCTCAGCAGCGAACTGTTCACCCTGCCGGCCGGCCCGGTCTCGTTTGCCACCGGCTATGAGTACCGCAAGTACGAGGGCCGCTACGATCCGGATCCGCTGACCGTGATCGGCCACTACAACGGCGTGCCCTCGCTGCCCACGTCCGGCTCCTACGACGTCAACGAGGCCTACCTGGAGTTGAGCGTGCCGATCTTCGCCAAGAGCGCGCTCGGCGAGAAGCTCGACCTGAGCCTGGCTGGGCGCTACTCGGACTACTCGACCTTCGGTGGCGAGTTCACGCCGAAGTACGGCCTGCGCTGGCAGGTGACCAACGACTTCGTGTTGCGCACCAGCTATGCCGAAGGCTTCCGTGCGCCGTCGATCGGCGAACTGTACGGCTCGGCCGCACGTGCCGACCTGCAGCTGTTCGATCCCTGCTCGGTCGGGCTCGGCGGCACGCCACCCCGCGGCAACGCGGCCAATTGCGCCGCCCTCGGCGTGCCCGGCGGCTTCCAGCAGGCCAACTCGCAGATTTCGGTCACCACCGGCGGCAACGCCGAGCTGGATCCGGAGCGCTCGCGCAGCTTCAGTGCCGGCTTCGTGTGGAGCCCGTGGTTCGGCAGCAATGCGTCCTGGTCGGAGCGCTTCGATGTCGAGGTGACGTTCTACCGCCACCACATCGAAGGCGCGATCCAGGCGATCAACGCCCAGACCCAGCTCGACCTGTGCGTGGATACGCTGGACCCGCTGTACTGCGCCGGCATCACGCGGGCCTCCACCGGCGCGGTCAGCAGCTTCAACAACCGGCTGACCAACCTGGGCTCGATCAAGACCGATGGCTGGGATGTGGACCTGTTCTGGACCCTGCCGCAGACGGAGATCGGCCAGTTCAAGCTGGGCTGGCAGAACACCTTCGTCGGGCGTTACGAGGCCCTGGGGGCGGCGGGACAGAAGCAGCCGCAGGAGCCGGGCGTGGAAGTGGCCGACAGCTCGATTCCGGAATGGACCAGCAATGCCACGCTGAGCTGGAACCTGTCCAACTGGAACGCCTCCTGGACGGTGCGCCATATCTCCAAGCTCACCGAAGAGTGCGGCGATGTGGCCGCCTTCCCGATCTGCGGCAACCAGGCCGAGGGCACCAACGAACTGGCGGCGACCACCTTCCACGACATGCAGGTGGGCTACAAGGTCGACTGGATGAAGGGACTGCAGCTCAGCGCCGGCCTGAACAACGTGTTCGACAAGGATCCGCCGATCTGCCTGTCATGCTCGCTCAACGGCTACGACGCCTCGACCTACGACATCCCGCGCGGTCGCTACTGGTACGTGCGCGCGGACCTGCGGTTCTGATCGCGGGCTGATGCGGAGGTGATAGACCGGGGCGCCTTCACGGCGCCCCGGTGGCGGCCTGCAGCAGTACCGGTCAGGCCCCGCTGCGTGCAGCACCGGACAAATGCGTTGCGCACACCGGCCATCGCGGGTGCCTGGCATGCTGGCGCATTCTGCGTCAGGCATCATGGGGAGCCGGCCAGCGGCCGGCACTCCCCCTCTCCTGAACTGTATTGCCATGAATCTGCATACCTGGTGGATCTTCGCCGTCACCGTGTTCGTCCTGTGCGGCACGCCCGGCCCGAACATGCTGCACGTGATGACCCGCAGCGTGCGGGTCGGCTTCCGCCGCAGCATCGCTGCGATGGCCGGCTGCCTGACCGCGCTGGTGCTGGCCCTGGCAATCTCCGCCGCCGGGCTGGGTGCCGTGCTCAAGGCGTCACCGATGGTGTTCGACGTGCTGCGCTATGCGGGCGTGGCGTATCTGGTCTACCTGGGGATCAAGGCGTGGCGCGGCGGTGATGCGCCGATCGACGTGGGCAGCACCACGGCGCTGGTGCCGAGTTCGCGCACCGTACTGTTCCGCGACGGCTTCATCATCGGCATCAGCAACCCGAAGCTGCTGCTGTTCGCCTCCGCGTTCCTGCCGCAGTTCGTCGATCTCGCCCAGCCGCAGCTGCCGCAGTTCGTGATCCTGGTGGGCACCTTCGCGGTGATGGAGATGTTCTGGTACGCGGTGTACGCCGCCGGCGGTCGCGGCCTGGCCGGTCATCTGGCCAAGCCGGGGCTGCGCAAGGTGTTCGACCGCGTGGTCGGCACGATCTTCATCGGGTTTGGATTGGCGCTGCTGCGCGCGCGGCCGTGATGGTCTGGCGCTGGTGCTGCGCGCACGACGTTGATGGTAGTGCCGGCCGCTGGCCGGCTCTCGACCCATCTGCCCGGGTCCCCAAACGCAGAGAGCCGGGCAATGCCCGGCTCTCCTTGTTGACGCGTTGCGATCAATGATCGATCAGAACGACCAGGTGAACGTCAGGCCGCCATTGCGCCCATCACCGTACGCACCGTACCCGTTGATCTGCGAGAAGTACGTCTTGTCCAGCAGATTGTTGAGGTTGGCCTGCACGCTGAACTCCGGCGAGATGCGGTAGCGCACGAAGGCACTGACCAGCGCATAGCCGCCCTGTTCGATGCGGCCATACGCCGGCACCGGATAGTAGATCCCGTTCTGCCAGTTGGCACCGCCGCCGATCGTCAACGCGGTCAGCGACTGCGGGGTGTAGCTGGTGAACAGCTTGATCGTGGTCTGCGGCAGGTTGGTGTTGATGTCCGCGTCGTTGATGTCCTTGGCCACGTAGCGCGAGGCGCCAAAGGTCGCGTTCCAGCCCGGCGCCAGTTCACCATTGAGCTCGAACTCGAACCCACGGCTCACCGTGCCGCGCGCAGCGATGTAGGCGAACTCACCCGGACGGCTGGCGATCGGCTCGCTGGTGATCTGCGCGACATTGTCCTGCTCGATGCGGAACGCAGCGACGGAGGCGTTCAGGCGGTTGTCGAACCATGCGCCCTTGACGCCGATTTCGTAGCTCTTGCCGTCCACCGGATCGAGGTAGCTGCCGCTGCGGTCGCGCGCTGTCTGCGGCTGGAAGATCTCGGTGTAGCTGGCGTAGGTGGAGTAGGTGTCGTTGATGTCGAACACCAGGCCGGCGTAAGGGGTGGTGACCTTGTGCGAACGGTCATCGCCTTCACCTTCGCTCTTCCAGTCGGTGTAACGCGCGCCCAGGATCAGCTTGAGCGGATCGGCCAGCGACAGGCGGGTGGCAACGTAGCCAGCCTTCTGGGTGATGGTGCCTTCGCTCTGCAGCGGCAGGGTGCCGACCCAGTTCGGTTCCGGGAAATCGCCCACGCCGGCCAGGTAGTTGTCCAGCGGCGCCCAGCCGACCTGGTAGTCGCCATAGTTGGCGAACTCACGCTTGTTGTAGCTCAGGCCGGCCATGAACTGATGCTCGCGGCCGAACAGCTGGAACGGACCTTCCACGAAGCCGTCCACCGCATTGACCTTGCGCTCGGTGTTGTAGAAGCCGGCCGAGGGCGAGACGCCCGCGCCGGTGGTCTTGTCCAGCAGCGATGCGCCCGAGGTCCAGTCGTTGTAGGCCGGGTAGAACAGCTTGTCGTCGGCCTTGGTGGTGTCGTGGGTTGCGCCGAGCTTGACCTTCCAGTCGTTGGCGAAGGCATGTTCCAGCGTGGCGAACAGGCGCTTGCTGGTGGTGTCCCAGTAGGTCCAGCGCGGGTTGGCGCTGAAAGACTCATCGAACGGGGTCGGGCTGCCGTCGGAGAACAGCATCGGGAAGCCACCCCAGGTCGCGCCGTTGGCGCGCTTCTGCTGGTAGTCGTAGCCCACGCTCAGCTGGGTGTCCGGGGTCAGGTCGGCGTCGATCACCGCATAGCCCAGCGTCTTGTGCTGGTCGTAGCGGTCCATCTGCGATTCGGTGTCCAGGTAGCTGCCGATGACGCGCGCGCGCACCGAGCCGCTGGCATTCAGCGGGGTGGTCACGTCCACCGTGCTGCGGGTGCGGCCCCAGCTGCCGACGTTGACCGACACATTGCCGGTCAGCTCGGCGCTGTCGGCATGCTTGCGGATCAGGTTCACCGAGGCGGACGGATTGCCGGCGCCGGACAGCAGGCCGGTGGCGCCACGCACCACTTCCACGCGGTCGTACAGGGCCAGGTCCAGGCCGGAATCGCCGTAGCTCCAGTTCTGCACCATCTGCGTCGGCAGGCCGTCGAACTGGTAGCTGTCGATGTAGAAGCCGCGCGCGTAGAACTCGGTGCGCTCGGTATCGGACTGGGTGCTGCTGACGCCGGTGGTGTTGGCGAGGACGTCGATGATGTCATCGAGGTTCTGGTCCTCGATGCGCTGGTGGCTGATGATGCTGACCGACTGCGGGATCTCGCGCGGGGCGAGATCGAAGCGGGTACCGGCCGAGGTCCTGCGGACCGAATAGCCTTCGGCGCGCTCGCCCTTGACCACGATCCTGTCCAGGGTGGTGGCATCAGCGGCAGCGTCCTGCGCGAAGGCAGGCGCGACAGCGAAGGTGCACAGGGCCACCACCAAGGCCTGCGGCAGCGGGCGGCGGTGCATCGACGGGCGGGACAGCACGTGGGCGGAGCGGGTCATCGGCGTTTCCAGAAAGTCGGCAACGCGCATGGCCGGCGTCCTGGGTGGCCTGCGGCGGAGCGGAGTGGGGGCAGGCAGCGGCTGGCGGGGGGCGTGGACCCGACGCGGGCTCGATAACTGTTCGCGGGCGCGCATCCCTTACGCGACCCGGATCACACTATGGTAATAGCAATGATTCGCATCATCAACCGCATCGGACCTCGGCACCGCAGCGCAGGGCTGGCGACTCCAGGCGCACTCGTATTCATACTTCCCGCTGCCGAGCCTCCGCTGCCGAGCCTCCGCAGGCGCAGGCGCGCCTAGTGGCTCGCCGGAGATACCCGCGCGCTGGGTTAACGGCTGCGTCGCTACCCTGAGCCTGCGCTGGGTGCACAACCTGAGCCTCCGCGCGATCCGGCGGCCCCGCGCATGCCAGGCCGCCTTCCTCCGCTGCAGGAGATGCCCATGGTCAGCAAGAATACGATCTGCCTCTGGTTCGACGGCACCGCTCTGGAGGCCGCCACGTTCTACGCCGCCACCTTCCCGGACAGTGCGGTGCACGCGGTGCATCACGCACCGGGCGACTTCCCCTCCGGCAAGCAGGGGGACGTACTCACCGTCGATTTCACCGTCGCCGGCATTCCCTGCCTCGGGCTCAACGGCGGCCCGGCGTTCAAGCACAGCGAAGCCTTCTCCTTCCAGATCGCGACCGATGACCAGGCCGAGACCGACCGGCTCTGGAACGCGATCGTCGGCAACGGCGGCGAGGAAAGCGCCTGCGGCTGGTGCCGCGACAAGTGGGGCCTGTCCTGGCAGATCACTCCGCGGGTACTGACCGATGCGGTGACCAGCACGGACCCCGCCGTGGCCCGGCGCGCGTTCGAGGCGATGATGACGATGCGCAGGATCGACGTGGCGGCCATCGAGGCGGCGGTGAAGGGCTGAGGCGGCCTGCGCGGCGAGCGGCAGCCGGCAGCAAGAACGATCAAATGACACGCCGCGCGCTGGGTTACGCTGCGGACCCGTTCATCGGCATGGATCTGGCGGCATGGGTGCGGCACGCAGGGCCCTGTGGTACATCGAAAGCCACTTCGCTGAAAACCCGTCGCTGGCCGATATCGCCGGCGTGGTCGGGCTGTCCCCGTTCCATCTCTCGCGCCTGTTCCAGCTCGGCACCGGCACCTCGGTGGTGCGCTATCTGCGTGGGCGCCGGCTGACCGAGGCCGCACGCCAGCTGGCGGCCGGCGCCGGTGACATCCTCGGTGTCGCGATGGTCGCCGGGTACGGCTCGCACGCGGCATTTACCCGCGCGTTCTCCGAGCAGTTCGGGCGCTCGCCCGAGCAGGTCCGCGAGCAGGGGCTGGGTGGTCTGACGCTGGTGGAGGCCTTGAAGCTGGACGACGCCGCCACCCCCTGCATGATCGAGCCGCATCGCGCGTACCGCGGTGCCCTGCGCGTCGCCGGTATCGGTGCACGCCATACGTCCGCGACCGTCGCATCGATTCCCTCGCAGTGGCAGCGCTTGGAAGAAGCGCATGGCCTGGGCGCGGAGATCGCCTATGGGGTGTGCGGCAACAATGATGCCGATGGCGGCTTCGACTACATCGCCGGGGTGGAGGTCCGTGCCGACGCACCCGTGCCCGCAGGCTGGCAGGCGATCTCGATCGCGCCCCGCGATTACCTGGTCGCCTGGCACGCCGGGCACATCTCGGCGATCCGTTCCACCTGGTTCTGGTTGTTGAACGACTATCTGCCGGGCTCCGGCCTGACCCTCGCCGATGCACCGGACCTGGAGCGCTATGACGCGCGCTTCGATGACCGCAGCGGCCACGGCGGGGTGGAGATATGGCTGCCCCTGGCCGACACGCTGCCCCCCAAGGAGATCGACCCATGCGAATGACCGCCCGTTGCTGCGCCGCGCTGTTGTGGCTCTGCCTGCCCACGTTCGCCTCGGCCGCCGCGCCGCCGGTCGGAGAGCGCCACGGCATCGCGCATACGCCGAGTGCGGCCGTGCGCGATGCCGACCACCGCGACAGCGTGCGCTATACCGTGTGGTACCCGGCCCGGTCCGGTACGCAGGAAACCGCGCTGACGATCGGCCCGCCGGGCGCGCCGTTGTTCGAGGTGGGCACGGCCGCCGCCGATGCCGCCATGGCCAAAGGACGCTGGCCGGTCCTGCTGCTCTCGCACGGCAACGGCGGCAGCGCACGGATGATGGGCTGGTTTGGCACCGCGATGGCGCGCGCAGGGTATGTGGTGATCGCGGTGGATCATCCCGGCAACAACGGCGTGGACCCGATGACCGAGGCGGGCAGCATCCTGATGTGGAATCGCGTGGATGACCTCGCGGCCGCACTGGCCGCCGTACAGGCCGACCCCGCGCTGGCGACGGACATCGACAGCACGCGGCTGGGCATCGCGGGCTATTCGGCGGGTGGGTTCACTGCCCTGGTCGCCGGGGGTGCACGCCCGGATGTGCAGCGGCTGCTGGCGTTCTGCCGCGCGCATCCCGCCGACGGGGTCTGCGCGCCCCAGGCGGAGAACCCGACGCTGACGCTGGCGCGCCGGTTGACCGCCGCAGCGACGCCGGAACTGGCGCCGTGGGTTGCCCGGGCCGGGGACGATCGCGCCATCGCAGGCGTGGGCGCAGTGTTCCTCATCGCGCCGGCGATGGTGCAGGCCTTCGCACCTGAAGAACTGGAGAAGGTAACGCAGCCGGTGTCGATCGTCGTCGGTGCGGCGGATGCGGTGGCGTCGCCTGCGACCAACAGCGACATCGTGGCCACGACACTTCCGAAGGCGAGGCTGACCACCTTGCCAGCCGTCGGGCACTACGATTTTCTGTCCAGCTGCACCGCCTTGGGCCAGACACGCGTCGGCGCACTCTGCCAGGTCACGGCGGCCAAGCAGGCCACGCACGCGGCCGCGATCAAGGAAGCGACGGCCTTGTTCGACGCGGCGTTGTCGGCAACGCGCTGACGCGGATCCGCCCGCCAGGGGAATCTCTGGCGACGATCCGCCATATCCTGTGCGGATGTCGACCTCCCGCCTCTCGTCCTTCTTTCCCGCCCTGGCCGTGCTCGGCTCGGTCACCTCGCTGGCCGTGGGCACCTCGTATGCCAAGCAGCTGTTCCCGGTGATCGGCGCGCAGGGCACCAGCGCACTGCGCGTGGGGTTCTCGGCGCTGGTGCTGCTGATGGTGTTCCGGCCGTGGCGCTGGACCACCTCGCGTGCCGATGCCGGCGCGATCATCCGCTACGGCATCACGCTCGGCGTGATGAACCTGCTGTTCTACATGGCCCTGCGCACGATCCCGTTCGGCATCGCGGTGGCGATCGAATTCTGCGGGCCGTTGGCGGTGGCGATGTGGTCCTCGCGGCGGCCGGTCGACTTTGTGTGGGTCGGCTGTGCGCTGGTCGGGCTGTTGCTGCTGCTGCCGTTGGGCCATGGCGAGCCGCTGGATCCGGCCGGGGTGATGTTCGCCCTCGGCGCGGCCGTGTGCTGGGCGATGTACATCATCTTCGGCAAGCGCGCCGGGCATCTGCCGGCCGGGCATACCGTGTCGCTGGGTCTGTGCGCGGCGGCAGTGGTGGTGGTGCCGGTGGGCGTGGCGCACGCGGGCATGGCGCTGCTGGATCCGAAGATCCTGCTGTTCGGCCTCGGGGTGGCGATCGTGTCCAGCGCGATTCCGATGTCACTGGAGATGATGGCGCTCAAGCGGTTGCCGAAAGAGACCTTCGGCATCCTGATCAGCATGGAGCCGGCGGTCGCGGCGCTGCTGGCGATGGGGTTGCTGGCCGAACACCTGACCCCGCTGCAGTGGGCGGCGATCGGCTGCACGGTGGTGGCGTCGGTGGGCAGCACGGTGACCGCGAAACGGGCGGTGCCCGCGGTGCCGGGCGCGCCGGCGTGATCGCGATGCCGTAGCCAGCGCGCCGACCAACGGTCGGCGCCTACCGGTGGATCGCTGCGGTCTCAGCGCCGTGCCGGGGTGTCCCCGGCCACGTAGTACGCCGCGGTGCTGCGCGGCAGCGGGGCACGCCCGCGGATCCGGTCGGCGATCTTCTCGGCGATCATGATCGTGGTGGCGTTGAGGTTGCCGGTGATGATCCGCGGCATGATCGAGGCATCGACCACGCGCAGGCTTTCCATGCCATGCACGCGGCCCTGGCCGTCGACCACGCTCATCGCGTCGGTGCCCATCGCGCATGAGCACGACGGGTGATACGCCGTCTCGGCATGCGCGCGCACGAACGCATCCAGTTCCGCATCGGTCTGGCACTCGGCACTCGGGCTGATTTCGCGCCCGCGGTACTCGTCCAGCGCGGGCTGGGCGATGATCTCGCGGGTGATGCGGATCGCATCGCGGAATTCCTGCCAGTCCTGGTCGGTGGACTGGTAATTGAACAGGATGGAAGGGTGCTCGCGCGGGTCCAGCGACTTCGCGTGCACGCGGCCGCGGCTGGGCGTGCGCATCGAGCCGACGTGTGCCTGGAAACCGTGTTCCTTGACCGCGTTGGTGCCGTTGTAATTGATCGCCACCGGCAGGAAGTGATACTGGATGTTCGGCCAGTCGAAGTCCTCGCGGGTACGGATGAAACCACCGGCTTCGAACTGGTTGCTGGCACCGATGCCGGTCCCGTTGAACAGCCACTCCGCGCCGATCGCCGGCTGGTTCCACCACTGCAGTGCGGGATACAGCGAGACCGGCTTCTTGCAGGCGTACTGCATGTACACCTCCAGGTGGTCCTGCAGGTTCTCGCCGACGCCGGGCAGGTCGTGCACCAGCGGGACGCCGAGTGCGGCCAGCAGCGCCGGCGCGCCCACGCCGGAGCGCTGCAGGATCTGCGGCGAGGCGATCGCACCGGCGCACAGCAGCACTTCGCGGCGCGCGGTGGCATCGATCGGCTCGGCGCTGTTGCCGGCCAGGTAGCGCACGCCCACGGCGCGCTTGCCGGCGAACAGGATGCGGTCGGTGGTGGCATGCACCACGATCTCCAGCCCCTCGCGGTCCTTGGCCATGTCCAGGTAACCGCGCGCGGTGCTGGAGCGTCGCCCGCGCGGGGTCACGGTACGGTCCATCGGGCCGAAGCCTTCCTGCTGGTAGCCGTTGAGGTCGTCGGTGCGCGGGTAGCCCGCCTGCACGCCGGCCTCGACCATCGCGTGGAACAGCACGTTGTTGCCGTTCTTCGGGGTGGCCACGCTGACCGGACCGTCGCCGCCGTGGTAATCGTTGGCACCGATGTCGCGGGTTTCCGCCTTGCGGAAGTAGGGCAGCACGTCGTGGTAGCTCCAGTCTTCCAGGCCGTCGAAGCTGGCCCATTGGTCGAAGTCCATCGCGTTGCCGCGGATGTAGCACATGCCGTTGATCAGCGAGGAGCCCCCCAGGCCCTTGCCGCGGCCGCACTCCATGCGCCGGTTGTCCATGTACGGTTCCGGTTCGGTTTCATACGCCCAGTTGTAGCGGCGGCCCTGCAGCGGATAGGCCAGCGCGGCCGGCATCTGGGTGCGGAAGTCCAGCCGGTAGTCCGGGCCGCCGGCTTCCAGCAGCAGTACGCTGACGCCGGCGTCTTCAGTGAGTCGCGCGGCCAGCGTGTTGCCGGCCGAACCGGCGCCGATGATGATGTAGTCGTATTCGCGCTTCATCGCGGTGTCTCCTGGGTAAGGCCGGTTCAGAACACCGACGCGTAGCGGTCCAGCTCGATCTGGATGGATTTGGTGCGGGTGTAGGCGCGCAGCGTGGCCAGCCCGTTCTCGCGGCCGACACCGGACTGCTTGTAGCCACCCACCGGCATCTGCGCAGGCGACTCGCCCCAGCTGTTGACCCAGCAGATGCCGGCCTCGAGCTGGTGGATCACCCGATGTGCGCGCGCCAGGTCGGGCGTCACCACACCGGCGGCCAGGCCGTAATCGGTATCGTTGGCGCGGCGCACTGCCTCGTCCTCGTCGTCGTAGGCCAGCAGGCTCATCACTGGCCCGAAGATTTCCTCGCGCACGATGCGCATGTCGTCACGGCAATCGCTGAAGATGGTCGGCGCCACGTAGCAGCCCTTGCCCAGCGCGCCTTCGGTCAGCCGTTCGCCGCCGCAGACCAGGCGCGCGCCGTCGGCCTTGCCGCTGGCGATGTGCTCGAGCACGCGCTGCATGTGCGCGGCGCTGACCAGCGGGCCGAAGTTGGTGTCCTTGGCCAGCGGATCGCCGATGCGGATGCGCTTGACCCGCTCCAGCAGTTTGGCTTCGAACGCGGCCAGCCTGCCGCGCGGCACGAACACGCGGGTGCCGTTGGTGCAGACCTGGCCGGAGCTGTAGAAGTTGGCCATCATGGCCACGTCGGCGGCCAGGTCCAGATCGGCGTCGTCGCAGATGATCAGCGGCGACTTGCCACCCAGCTCCATGGTGACGTCCTTGAGCGTGGAGCTGGACGCACTGGCCATCACCTTGCGGCCGGTGGCGGTGCCGCCGGTGAAGGAGATCTTCTCGATCAGCGGGTGCTCGGTCAGCGCCGAGCCGACGCCGGCGCCATCGCCGGGCAGCACGTTGAACACGCCATCGGGCAGGCCGGCCTCGGTGAAGATTTCCGCCAGCTTCAGCGCGGTCAGCGGGGTGACCTCGCTGGGCTTGAAGATCATCGCGTTGCCGGCGGCCAGCGCCGGGGCGGCCTTCCACAGCGCGATCTGGATCGGGTAGTTCCAGGCGCCGATCGCACCGACCACGCCCAGCGGTTCCTGCCGGGTGTAGAAGAAGCTGCTCTCGCGCAGCGGCACCTGGCTGCCTTCCAGCCCGTGCATGACCCCAGCGTAGTACTCCAGCACGTCCGCGCCGGTGACCACGTCCACGCTCAGCGTTTCACTCAACGCCTTGCCGGTGTTGCGCGATTCCAGCTCGGCCAGTGCGTCGTTGCGCTCGCGCAGCAGTTCGACCGCGCGCAGCAGGATGCGCGAGCGCTCCACGGTGGTCAGCGCGGCCCACACTTTCTGGCCGGCCTGGGCGCTCTCCACCGCAGCGTCGAGATCGTCGCTGTTGGCGCTGTGGACGTTGGCGAGCAGCTCGCCGTTGGCGGGGTTGATGACCTCGAAGGTCTTTCCGCCCTGGGAAGGAACGTAGCGGCCGCCGATGTACAGCAGCTGGTCGGGGAGGGTAGGCATGTCGATGACTCCTTTGCAGCGGGAGATCAGTGCGTCAACGCGTGAGATGCAGGAACTGCAGGTGACGCTCGTACTGATCGATGATGTCGTTGATGATCTGCTGGCGGCTGTAGCCGAACAGCTCGTAGTCCTGTCCACCCTCATAGAGGTGCACTTCGGCGCGGTAGTAACGCTGGTTGCGGAAGCGCTGCGCGGCGAACGAAGGCGTGAGGTAGCCGCGCATGATCACCTGGTAGGTGAAGACCTGTTGTTCGCCATGGTCCACCAGCAGCTCCATGTGACCCGGCTCGAACTTGGTCTGCACGTCCAGGCCCTGTTCGAGCAGCTGCGCGGCGACGGCTTCGATCGCCGGCTTCACATCGGTGTCCATGAACCGGTACACCTCGTCGCGTACCGGGAAATGCACCGCCTGGGTGATGCGCTGGCGCCAGCCGCGCTGATGCCGCGATTGCCCGATCAACGGGATCGGCGAGTACTGCGAGGCCTTCTTGCGCTGCGACTCTTCGCCCAGCGCACGGGTCAGCCCCCACAGCATCAGCAGCAGCACCACCGAGAACGGCAGCGAGGCCAGCACCACCGCGGATTTGAGCGCGTCCATGCTGCCGGCCAGCAGCAGCCCGGCGGTGACCAGGCCGGTCATCACGCCCCAGAACACGCGCAGCCAGCGCGGGCCGTCGTCTTCCGGATTGCCGCCCTGCGAGGACAGCGTGGACAGCACCACCGTGCCCGAGTCGGCCGAGGTGACGAAGAAGATGAAGCTGACGATCACCGTGACCGCGATCACGGTGCGGCTCCAGGGGTAGCTTTCCAGCAGCGCGTACAGCACGGTCGGTGGGTTCTCCACCGCCATCTGCGCCAGATGCACCTGGTCGTGATGCAGGATCTGGTCCAGCGCGCTGTTGCCGAAGATCGACAGCCACGCCAGGGTGAAACCCAGCGGAATCAGCAGCACGCCGAGCACGAACTCGCGGATGGTGCGGCCGCGCGAGATGCGCGCGATGAACAGGCCCACGAACGGCGCCCAGCCGATCCACCAGGCCCAGTAGAACACCGTCCAGTTGCCCAGCCAGTCCGGGCGCCCGCCATAGGCGTACACATCGAAACTCTTGCCGACCACGTTGCCCAGGTAGTCGCCCATGTTCTGCATGAAGGCGTTGAGCAGGTACTGGGTGGGCCCGGCGAACAGCATGAACAGCAGCAGCGAGATCGCCAGCAGCATGTTGATGTTGGACATCCAGCGCACGCCCTTCTCGACCCCGGAGACGGCCACGGTGATCGCCGCACCCATCATCAGCACGATCAGCCCGACCTGCACCCAGGCCGCGTGCGGCACCGGGAACAGGGTGTTCAGGCCGGCGTTGAGATGCAGCACGCCAAAGCCCATGTCCGCGCCGAGGCCGAACACGGTGGCCACGATGCCCAGCGCATCCACGGTGTAGCCGATCGGCCCGTTGATGCGTTTGCCGATCAGCGGATACAGCGCCGAGCGCAGCGCGAGGGGCAGGTTGTGGCGGTACGCGAAGTAGGCCAGCGCCATCGCCGCCAGCGCGAACACGCCCCAGCCATGCAGGCCCCAGTGCAGGAACAGCAGCTGCATCGCCTGGCGCGCGCTGGCCTCGCCGCTGCCGGTGCCGCCCTGCGGCGGCAGCAGGTAGTGGGTCAGCGGCTCGGAGACGCAGAAGAAGAACAGGGTGATGCTGATGCCTGCGGCGAACAGCATGCCGGCCCAGGACAGATAGCTGAATTCCGGTTCGTCATGGTCCGCGCCCAGCTTGACGTTGCCATAGCCGGACAGCGCCACGCCGACCACGAAGACCAGGTACACGGTCATCGCCAGCAGGTAATACCAGCCGACATTGCGCGACGCCCAAGTCTGGGCATCGAGCAGCATCACGCCGGCATCGATCGGAAACACGGTGACCAGAATGGCGAATGCCGCCACGATCGTGGCGGCAAGCAGGAACACGGGTCGAAGCGTGCGCACCTCGGACAGAGGCGGCTCCACGGTACTCATGGGGTGGGGGATACTCCCGGTGCCGGAGCGGCAGACGGCGGGATTTATCGCACAGGCGCTGTGGACAGCCTGTTTACGCCGCTGCGAGGCCCGCCGCGCAAGGGCGGCGGGTGCACAGGGGTCAGCGCAGCGCGCTGCTCGGCACGTCGATCGACATCGCCAGGGCGAGGTGATCGGAGAACGCGGCCGGCACCGCCTCGGCACTGCGTTGCTGCAGGCCGTTGCTCAGCAGGATGTGGTCGATCGCCCGGTCCGGGCGCCAGCTGGGGAAGGTCGGCACCACGCAGCCCGGCGGCTGCAGTGTCGTCTTCTGGTACAGCACCTGCATTTCCGGACGTTCGGCCAGGCAGTTGAAATCGCCCATCAGCACCGCGTTGGGATGCTCGGAGAGCAGATCGGCGATGAAGGCCAACTGCGACATGCGCGAATTGGTCCCCAGCGACAGATGCGCCACCGCGACGGCCAGGCCCTGGCTGCCTTCACCGAACTTGGCCAGCAGCACGCCGCGCCCGCCGATCCGGCCGGGCAGGGCGTGGTCCTGGACCTCGACCGGCTCGAGCTTGCTGAGCAGGCCGTTGGCGCTGGACGCGACCCCGCCCATGCGGCGGTTGGGCTGGTGGCTCCAGTAATTGAAGCCGGCGCGCTCGGCCAGATAGTGGGTCTGGTTGGTGAAGCCCGAGCGCAGGCTGCCGGGGTCGGCCTCCTGCAGGCCGACGATGTCGTGCTCACGGGCCATCTGCGCGATGGCATCCAGGCTGGTTCGCTTGCGCCCGGCCGGCAGTGCATGCGACCAGCTGCGGGTCACGTAGTCACTGTAGCGGCGGGTGCTCGAACCGGCCTGGATGTTGGCCGTCAGCAGGCGCAGGGTCCGCGTGTGGGGGGAATTCACGACGGTTCGCTGGTGCTGGATCAGTTGGCCTTGCCGGCGCGTTCGCGCGCGATCAGGTGATCGGCGATGCGCAGCATGTCCGGGAAGCCCTTGCCCTTGACCAGGTACTTGCCGTTGACGATCACCGACGGGGTGCCGGAGATCTTGCTGCGCTGGGCGAACTGCTTGGCCGAGTTGGTCTTTGCATTGACGGCGAAGCTGCCCATCATCGCGGCGAACTGCTTCGGGTCGGCGCCGTGCTTGCCGTAGAAGTTGGCGATGTCCTCGACCGAATCACGGCCGCGCTCGCCCTTCAGGCTCTGCTCGGCGTGGATCGCGGCGTACATGGCTTCGTGGGTCTTTTCCTGCAGGCCCATCGCCTGCGCGGCGTAGAACGCACGGCCGTAGTCATCCCAGGTGCCGCCGAACATCGCCGGCACGTAGACGAAATTGACATCGCTCGGCAGGCCGGCCTTCCACGGCCCGATCAGCGGCTGGAACGCCGCGCAGGCCGGGCACACGTAACCGAAGATTTCGGCGACTTCGATCTTGCCGGTGGCCGGCTGGAACGGCTGGCCGTTTTCGATCACCACATAGTCGGTGCCGGCAACCGGCTCCGGGCCGGTCGGGCGCGAGGAGGCCGGGGCGGGCGCCGGGGTGGTGGCTTCGGCAGCGGCGGTCTCGGCGGCGGCGGTTTCACCGCTGGCGGCCGGGGCCTGCTCGGTCGGGGTGGCCGTTTCGGTGGCCGGGGTGCTGCTCGGCGCGGCCGGTTCGGCCGGGGCGGTGGTGTTGGCGGTACCGTCCTGGGCCTTGCAGGCGGCCAGGATCGGCAGCAGGGCCATGAGCGTAATGGCGAAACGGGTCTTCATCGAAGCATCTCCAGCGGATGAGCATGTTGGGGCCGATGCTGGGAGCATCGGCCAGGGAAGCATGATGACACGCGGAAACGAGCGTCCCGCGTGCACGGTGCGTGATGGTTCAGCGAGCGCTGTCAGAGCGCCTTGCCGCTGCGCACACGGGCGATCAGGGCATCTGCGTTGCGCAGCATGGCCTCGAACGAGTCGCCCTTGACCAGGTACACGCCATTGATGATCAGCGTCGGCGTGCCGGGCACCTTGGTGCGCAGGGCGAAGGCACGGGCAGCCTTCACCCTGGCGTCCACCGCATCGCTCTTGAGCGCGGCGATGTACTGCGGCGGGGCCACGCCGAAGCCCTGGTAGAACGCAGCCAGTTCATCCGGCGAGACGTTCTGCATCGGCAGCGAGCCCTTCTCATGCAGGGCATCGAACATGGCGCGGTGGCTGCGCTTGGCGACGCCCAGCTGATCGGCGGCGTAGTAGGCGCGGGCGAACGAATCCCATACGCCCCCGAAAGCGGCCGGCACCGGGGTGAAGCGGACATCCTTGGGCAGCTTGGCAGCCCAGGCTTCCAGCTGCGGCTCGAAGTGCGCGCAATGCGGGCAGGTGTAGCCGAACATCTCCACGACTTCGACCTTGCCGGCCAGCGGCGCGAACGGGCCGGCATCGGCGATGCGTTCGTAATCCTTGCCTTCCACCAGTGGGGTCGGGGTGGCGGCGAGGGTGCTCAACGGGCTCAGGGCCAGCAGCAACAACATCAGGCGGGGCATCAACGTCATCTACATCCATCTCCATACAGAAAAAACGACGCCGGCCCAGTCGCCGGCGTGGCAGTGAACATACCCCGCCAGCCACGGCGGTCGCATCTGTCATCCGACCAAGGGGATGCGCTGCGGTGCGGGCGGTGGTTATGGTGCCTGCGTGCCCCCGGCAACGGTGGCCGCAGCGGCGACATCATCGGCCCGGTTGTGCAGGCCCTGCAGGTAGCTGGCCAGGGCCTGGATCTCCTGCTCGGTCAGCGACTTGGCGATCGTGGCCATGATCTGGAAGTGCGCCTTGTCGGTTTCCTGGGTGGTCCCGGCCTGGTACTCCTGCAGCCGACGGGCAACGTAGGCCGAGTGCTGGCCGCTGATGTGCGGGTAGGCGGGGCCCGGATTGCCGGCGCCGGTCGGGCCGTGACAGGCCATGCAGGCCGGGATGCCGCGCTCGGCATCGCCGCCGCGGTACAGCTGCTGGCCGATCTCGAAGAACTTCTTGCCCGCGTACGGGCCGTCGGTCACGGCGCCATCGTCGGCGATGCCGGCGGTGGCCTTCTGCGTGGCGAAGTAGGCACCGATGTCGCGCATGTCCTGCGGGGTGAGGTCCTGCACGAACGGCACCATCGCCGCCGAGGCCCCGGAGGTGCGCTGGCCATTGGCGATCAGGGCCATCTGCTGGGCGCTGTAGCGCTCGCTCTGGCCGGCGATGCTCGGGTACATCTCCACGGTGGAGTTGCCATCGGCCGAATGGCAGGCCGCGCAGGCTGCGGCCTTGGTCTGCCCGGCCTTGGGGTCGCCCCAGGTGGTTTTGCTGAAATCGACCTCCAGCGAGGCGGTCTTGATCGGCCCGTTGTCCGGCAACGGGGTGATCGAGGTCTGGGCAACGGCAACGGCGGCGAGCAGCGAGACAGCAAGTGCGGAAACGGCAAGAACGCGAGCATGGCGCATGCGGAAGCTCCGTGTGGACCGGCCTGGCGGTTGCGGGACCGCAACCACGGGGGATCGCCCGATTATCAACGCCGTTTCACGCCACGGTCAACGCAGGGTGCAGCAAAACCGAGCGCGGGCAGCGCGGATCGGGCCCGGACATGCGATCCTATACCCATGTCATTGCTCCTCGAACGCGCCCAATACCTGCTTTCGGCCCACAACACCCGGCAATTGCCGGACGACGTGGGCGCGGAAGTCGCCTTTGCCGGTCGCTCAAACGCCGGCAAATCCAGTGCCCTCAACGCCCTGACCCGCCAGAACAGCCTGGCCCGGGTCTCCAAGACCCCCGGCCGCACCCAGCAGCTGGTGTTCTTCGAGGTCACCCCGGGGGCCAAGCTGGTCGATCTGCCCGGGTACGGCTACGCCAAGGTCCCGCTGGACCTGCAGGCGCACTGGCAGGCCTTCATCGACCAGTACTTCCGTACCCGCGAGGCCCTGCGTGGCCTGGTGGTGGTGATGGACATCCGTCACCCGCTGAAGGACTACGACCGCCAGATGCTCGCCTATGCGGTGCAGCGCGGCCTGCCGGCGCACGCGCTGCTGACCAAGGCCGACAAGCTCGGCCGTGGCCAGCAGGGCATCGCCCTGCAGAAGGTGCGCAAGGAGCTGCAGTCGTCCTTCGGCGATACCGTCAGCGTGCAGACCTTCTCCGGCCCCGCCCGCCAGGGCGTGGATGAAGCCCGTGGGATCATCGGCGGCTGGCTGGGCCTGAACAAGCCGGCGCCGGAAGCCACCTGACCCCCGGCGTTGCTGCGGTCCAATGGGCCGCACGGCGCCGGTAGTGCCGGCCGCTGGCCGGCTGCTCTTTCCATCAGATGTATCGGGTGCCGGCCAGCGGCCGGCACTACCGGAATGCGCCTGCCGCCCGTTGTAGGGCGCGGTCGTGTTCCCTCATTCCGCCGGCAACGGCGCGAATTCGCCCGGCACCCAGGCAAACGCCTCACCTTCGCGACGCACATGCCCCAGCCCGGGGAACGGCAGGTGCGCGCCCGCCACCCACCAGCCCTGATCCGCTGCCTGCGCCATCATCCGGCGCCGGCTGGCGATCGCGGCCGCGCGGTCGCTGTCCGCTTCAAACGACGCCTGCGGCTGCGCGAATTGCACCGCGTGGAAATGCACGAGGTCGCCCCAGACCAGCAGTTGCTGGCCGGCGCCGCCATCGATGCGATAGGACACATGGCCGACCGTATGCCCATGGCTGTCCAATGCGGTGATGCCGGCCGGCAAGTGGTCGCCAGGCGCAAAGCGCTTCAATTTCCCGCTCGCCGCATACGGCGCCACTGCCTTGCGCGCCAACGCGAAGGCAAAGCGCACGCCCTGCGGCGCGGTCGCTTCGCTGGCCGGGTCGAGCCAATACGCGGCATCGGCGGCCGAGAGCCACACCGTGGCATTGGGGTAGGCGAGCCTGTCCTGCGCATCGAGCAGGCCACACAGGTGGTCGGGATGGGCGTGGGTCAGGACGACATCATCCACCTCGGCCGGGTCGTAGCCGGCCTTGCGCAGGTTGCCCAGCACCTGGCCCAGCCCGGGCCCGAAGCATTGCGCGGTGCCGGTATCGACAAGGGTCAGGTGATCGCCCTGCTGCACCAGGTACGCGTTGACGGCGGTCTGCAGGCCCTTGCCATCTTCGGGCACATAGCGGTGATCGAGCAGCCGGGTGACCGCGCCGGGCGCGATCCCGACCAGCGCCTGTCGGCCCAGTGCGACGGTGCCATCGAACAACGCCGTGACCTGCAGTGTGCCGATCTGCTGGTGATACACGCCAGGCACCTGCTCGCGCGGGGCGTGCGTGGTGGTGGCCAGTGCGGGGCCGGCGACAGCGGCCAGCAGCAGGGCCGTGGCGAGCATACGAACGCGGGGGAAGGACATGACGGATTCCGTACAGGGCGGCGGCGCCGCGGTGTCCCCATGCTGCGCGTCCTGCGGACTGCGTTCCGCTCAGAATGCCGCGCGATCCGCTCGTGCTCAGCTGTTGCCGATCGCCGCCGGTTCCAACCCGTAGCGCTCGACGAAGCGCTTGCTGAAGCTGCCCAGCGAGCGGTAGCCGACGCGCGCGGCCACCGTCTTCAACGGCAGGCGGGTGGTGTAGAGCAGGCCCATGGCATGCGCCAGCCGTGCATCGGTGATCAGTTCGCGCACGCTGGACTGCTCGCTGGCCAACCGCCGGCGCAGCGTCGCACCGCTGAGGCCGAGCTGCGCTTCGAAATCGCGCGACTGCCAGTCGCGCTCGGGCTGGGCGGCGATCAGATCGCGGATGCGCTCACCCAGGCTGGGCTCGGGGGGAACCAGCAGGCTGCCGTGCCCGCGCCGGCAGAACGCCACCGCAAGTGACGCGAGGGCCAGCCGTGCTTCGGTGTACCGGCCGTGTTCCAGTGCCTGCCGCCACTGCAGCAGGGTCGCGCCATGTTCGGCGAGCGGCAGCCGGGCCAGTGCGTCGCCGGCCTCGGGCAGCGGCTCGTTCCACAGCGCCCGCGCGGCCGTGAGCGCTTCGGCGCACATCGGCACGATCGCACTGAGGTAGAGGCCGCTGTGCGGATCGGGAATGTTGACCACATCGATGCGGCAGCGGCGGGTGATCAGGAACAGATCGCCCGGCGCGAATTCCAGGGACTGCTGCGCGGTGCGCACCTGTTTGCGCCCCTGCAGCAGGATCGCGAACTGCGGCTGTGGAATCTCCACCGACGAGGCGCCATGCTCGCGGCGCGCGGTGATGCAGGCGTAGCCGTCCGCACGCTGGCAGTCCGCCAGGCTGGCCAGGGTCGCCAGCAGGGAGGTGGTGGTATCGATCGGGACGGACATCGCTCAGCCCGCCACGTTGAACAGTTGGCCGACCAAGGCGGCCGCCGCCATCGCGATCGCGCCCCAGAAGGTCACGCGCAGCGCGCCCCGCAGGCGCGAGGCGCCGCCGGCATGCGCGGCCAGGGTGCCGGTCAGGCACAGTCCCAGCAGCGTGACGACGGTGGTCGCCTGGCCGACGATGGCATGCGGGGCGAGCAGGGCGGTCAGCACCGGCAACGCCGCACCACTGACGAACGCGCCCGCCGAAGCCAGCGCCGCCTGCATCGGGCGCGCGCGCAGCTCCTCGGTGATGCCCAGCTCATCGCGGGCGTGGGCGCCGAGCGCGTCGTGCGCGGTGAGCTGGGTGGCGACTTCATGCGCCAGCGCGGGACTCAGTCCGCGGTGGCGGTAGATCGCCGCCAGCTCCTCCAGCTCGCTGTGCGGGTCTTCGTGCAGTTCGCGCTTTTCCACCGCCAGGTCGGCCAGCTCGGTATCGGCCTGGGACTGCACCGAGACATACTCACCGGCCGCCATTGACATCGCGCCGGCCACGGTCCCGGCGATGCCGGTGGCCAGAATCGTCGAGGCCGAGGTGCCGCTGGCGGCGATGCCGACCACCAGGCCGGCCACCGAGACGATGCCGTCATTGGCGCCGAGCACGGCGGCACGCAGCCAGCCGACACGGTCGGAGCGGTGGACTTCCGGGTGTCGGGATCTGCTCATGGGGCTCAGTTTAGGGCCAGGGCAGCGTCAAGCCCATGCCAGTAGGATGCTGAAAACCGTCACGGTGACACGACGGCAGGGGACGCCACGATATAGTGCGCCCTTGCGATGCGGGGGCGCGAACCCCACATCCCCGCCCTGACCAGAATTCTGCGAGCCTCCCCTTGTCGAGCCCCAGCCACGTCGCCGAGACGCCGATCACCGACCGTAATGAACTGGTCGCCACGTTGGCCTCCGGCGAAAAGCCCAAGGCGCAGTGGCGCATCGGCACCGAGCACGAGAAGTTCGGCTTCCGCCTGGATGACCTGCGGCCGCCCACCTTCGACGGCGACCGCGGCATCGAAGCGCTGCTCAACGGCCTGACCCGCTTCGGCTGGGATCCGGTGCAGGAAGACGGACGCACCATCGCGCTGCTGCGCGACAACGCCTCGGTGACCCTGGAACCGGCCGGCCAGCTGGAGTTGTCCGGCGCGGCGGTGGAAACCATCCACCAGACCTGCGTGGAAACCGGCACCCACCTCAACGAGGTGGCGCAGGTCGCCGGCGAACTGCAGCTCGGCTTCCTCGGCATGGGCTTCCAGCCGAAGTGGACGCGCGATGAGATGCCGTGGATGCCCAAGGGCCGCTACAAGATCATGCGCGAGTACATGCCCAAGGTCGGCACGCTCGGCCTGGACATGATGACCCGCACCTGCACGGTGCAGGTCAACCTGGACTACGCCACCGAAGCGGACATGGTGAAGAAGTTCCGCGTGTCGCTGGCGCTGCAGCCGATCGCCACCGCGCTGTTCGCCGATTCGCCGTTCACCGAGGGCAAGCCCAACGGCTACCAGAGCTACCGCTCGCACATCTGGACCGACACCGACAACGACCGCACCGGCATGCTCGACTTCGTCTTCGAAGACGGCTTCGGTTACGAGCGGTACGTCGATTACCTGCTCGACGTGCCGATGTACTTCTCCTACCGCGACGGCAAGTACCACGATGCCAGCGGCCAGAGCTTCCGCGATTTCATGGTCGGCAAGCTGCCGGTGCTGCCGGGCCAGCTGCCCACGCTGCGCGACTGGTCCGATCACATGACCACTGCCTTCCCGGAAGTGCGCTTGAAGAAGTACCTGGAAATGCGCGGCGCCGATGCGGGCCCGTGGAGCCGTCTGTGCGCGCTGCCGGCATTCTGGGTGGGCCTGCTGTATGACGATGCCGCGCTCGACGCCGCGTGGGACCTGGTCCGCGATTTCAGCCTGGTCGAGCGCAACGTCCTGCGTGATGGCGTGCCGCGCCATGGGCTGAAGCTGCCGTTCCGCAATGGCACGGTGCTCGATCTGTCGCGCGAGGCACTCAAGATCGCCGTGGCCGGCCTCAAGCGCCGCGCCGCGCGCAACGCCGATGGCCAGGATGAAAGCAAGTTCCTGGAGGTGCTGCAGGAGATCGTCGATTCCGGGCTGACCCCGGCCGATCGCAAGCTGGCGCTGTTCCATGGCGAATGGAACGGCAACATCGATCCGGTGTTCAAGGAATTCGCGTACTGAGTGGGCGAAAGCGGTAGTCGGTGGGTCGGGCACTGGGCGCCCATGCCCTTTCCGGCGAATGTCCTCCGGCGTCGGCCTGCGGCCGCCCCCTCCTCCTGTATTTCGCCTCCAAGGGCATGGGCGCCCAGCGCCCGGCCCACCGACAGCGCCAGAAAAAACTGGCTTCCCCTCCTTACCGCAAGCCGAGCCCCGTAGCAGCCGGTAGGCTCCTGGGCAAAATAAAGGAGGAGGCCGCCCGCGGCCGGGGGACATTTGCGCCAGGGGGCTACCGGCTGCTACGGGACCCTCACGGTCGCGACAGACCCGGGCGAATACACAGCAGGATCCATGCGGCGCCTGGACTGCTCGACCACACGCGTACAGCTGAAAAAAAACCCCGGCATTACCGGGGTTTTTTCATGCCTGTGCGGAAGGATCAGGCCGCTTTTTCCAGCGTGCCCATGTCGATCACGAAGCGGTAGCGCACGTCATTCTTCGCCATGCGCTCCCAGGCCTCGTTGACGGTCTTGATGTCGATCACTTCCACATCGCTGACGATGTTGTGCTCGGCACAGAAGTCCATCATTTCCTGCGTCTCGGCCATGCCGCCGATCGCCGAGCCGGTGATGTGCTTGCGGCCGAAGATCACGCTCACGCCGGTCGGCGGCGGGTCCAGCTCGGTCAGCACGCCGACCAGACACATCGTCGCATCGCGCTTGAGCAGCGCCATGTACGGGTTGGTGTCGTGCCCGACCGGGATCGTGTTGAGCAGGAAATCGAAGCTGCCGGCATGCGCCTTCATCTGCGCCGGATCGCGCGAGACCAGCACCTCATCGGCGCCCAGACGCTTGGCATCGGCACCCTTTTCCGGGGTGGTGGTGATCATCACCACGGTGGCGCCCATCGCCTTGGCGAACTTCACGCCCATGTGGCCCAGGCCACCCAGACCGATCACGCCGACCTTCTGGCCAGGGCCCACCTTCCAGTGGCGCAGCGGCGAATAGGTGGTGATGCCGGCGCACAGCAGGGGCGCGGCGGCCTTCAGGTCCAGCGTCTCGGACACCTTCACCACGAAACGCTGTTCGACCACGATGTGGTCGGAGTAGCCACCGAAGGTCGGCTGGCCGCTGTCACGCTCGGTGCTGTTGTAGGTGTAGGTGGCACCCTTCTCGCAGTACTGCTCCAGGTCTTCATCGCAGGCCGCGCAGTGGCGGCACGAATCGACCATGCAGCCGACGCCGGCGAAGTCGCCGACCTTGAAGCGGGTCACATTGGCACCGACCTCGGTCACGCGGCCGATGATCTCGTGGCCGGGCACCATCGGGAACATGGCGCCGCCCCAGTCGTCGCGGGCCTGGTGCAGATCGGAGTGGCAGATGCCGCTGAAGAGAATCTCGATGCGGACGTCATCGGGACCGGCCGGGCGACGTTCGAAGGAGAACGGCACCAGCGGCGCGGTCTGGTCGTGCACCGCATAGCCATGGGCGAGGGACATGGGGAATCCTTGGCAGGTTTGTAGAAAGGCGCTTTACAATACGCCCCGATCCCGTGCACAGACAGTCAGGATATCGGCATGATTCATCAAGTGAAACGGGATAATCATGGCCACTGACAACCTGACCCATCTGGCCGCCTTCGCCGCCGTGGCGCGCCACCGCAGCTTCCGCAAGGCCGGCGCCGAGCTGGCGCTGTCCACCTCGGCGGTCAGCTACGCGATCCGCGCGCTGGAAGAGCGCCTGGGCGTGGGCCTGTTCCATCGCACCACCCGCAGCGTCGCCCTCACCGAAGCCGGCCAGCGCCTGCTCGAGCGCCTGCAGCCTGCGCTGGGGCAGGTGCATGACGCGCTGGAGGAGATGAACCATTTCCGTGCCGCACCGGCCGGTCTGCTGCGCATCAATGCCACCCGCGCTGCGGTCCAGACCCAGCTCGGCCCGCGCCTGGCGAAGTTCCTGCTGGCCCATCCGGATGTGCGTCTGGAGCTGGCCCAGGATGACGGTCTGGTCGATATCGTCGCCGGCGGTTACGACGCCGGTGTGCGCCTGCACGAATCGGTCCCCGAAGACATGGTCGCCGTGCCGCTGGGCCCTGCGCTGCGCGGCTTGATCGTCGGTGCGCCGGCTTATCTTGAAGGACGCGAGATACCCCGGCATCCGCGCGATCTGATCCGCCACGAGTGCGTGCGGTTCCGCTTCGCCAGCGGCCATCTGTACAAGTGGCAGTTCGAACGCGATGGCCAGGCGCTGGAAATCGATGTGCCGGGGCGACTCACCCTCGGCGATCAGAACACCATCCTGCAGGCGGTGGTGGACGGACTTGGCCTCGCCTATGTGCTTGAGGATTCCGCGCGTCCGTATCTGGATGATGGTCGGCTGGTTGCGGTACTGGAGGACTGGAGTGAGCCGTTTGCCGGTTTCGCGGTGTATTACCCGCGGCAGCGGCAGATGTCGTCCGCGCTGCGGGCGTTCATTGATCTGCTGCGGGGGTAACACCGGCGGGAGAGGCCTGCACTGGTCGCACGCGTCCCCGTTGGGTAGGCTGGTTTCGCGAGCGGAGGCCTCGTGGGCGCCCCGCAGCGATCACATCGCGGTATGACCAGAAGGAGATGGCACATGGAAGGGATGCACAATCGGAAGCTGTTCGACCTGCTTGTTTCCTGGCTGCTGGCGTATTTCGTCATCATCGGCGCACTGGTTCTGGTCTGCGTCGCGGTCACTATCGCCATGATGATCGGCGCCCGTTGGACGGTCACCGTAGCGGCCGCTCTGTTGGCGGCGGCGCCCGCCGTTGCCTTGCCGTTCTCCGCGCGTGCCGCCAAGTGGTTGCTGCTGCTGGCCTACAGCGGCCTGGCCGCCGCCTTTGTGTGGCTGGCGTTCTGGCCGCAGCCCGGCGCAGCGTCGGTGCCGCTGGTCAAGGGCGTGGTCGTGGCGTTCGCCGCCCTGCTGGGGGTCCGGTTGTGCCTGGCCTGGCGAAACGACCGCAAGGCCCGGCAGCACTGAGGAAGGCGGCGTTCTGACGCATTCCGCTGCGCTGCACGCGATGCCATGAACCCTTCGTTGAACCACCGCAATCACGGGTAGATCCACGCCATGCGTGGATGCTTCCGTGCCCGGGGGGGGGGCAGCCTGTCAATGATCCCGATTCCGCCGGTCCTGTATACTCACCCCCAGTATAGTTAACCGGCCTCGCTCCCATGCCCCATTCGCCGCAGGAAAAAAAGCGCGTGCTCGCCCGGGTCCGTCGGATCCGCGGCCAGTGCGATGCGCTCGACCGCGCGCTGGACGCCGGCGCCGAGTGCGGGCCGGTGCTGCAGCAGATCGCCGCGATCCGCGGTGCCGTCAACGGGCTGATGTCCGAAGTGATGGAAGCCCATCTGCGCGAAGAGTTCGGGCAGCCCGCTCAATCCGATGCGCAGCGCGACGAGCGCGTGCGCGAGATGAGCATGCTGATCCGGTCCTATCTGAAATGAGTATGCGGGCGACCGCGTACTGCCCATCCTTGTTCCCTGCCTTGGAGTGCTCCCCATGAAATCCCGTGCCGCCGTTGCCTTCGCCGCTGGCGAACCGCTCAAGATCGTCGAGATCGATGTCGCTCCGCCGCAGAAAGGCGAAGTGCTGGTAAAAATCACCCACACCGGTGTCTGCCACACCGACGCGTTCACGCTGTCCGGCGATGATCCGGAAGGCCTGTTCCCGGCCGTGCTCGGCCACGAAGGCGCCGGCATCGTGGTCGAGGTCGGCGAGGGCGTCACCAGCGTCAAGCCGGGCGATCATGTGATCCCGCTGTACACCGCCGAGTGTGGCGAGTGCCTGTTCTGCACCTCGGGCAAGACCAACCTGTGCGTGGCCGTGCGCGCTACCCAGGGCAAGGGCGTGATGCCCGATGGCACCACCCGCTTCAGCTACAACGGCGAGCCGATCTACCACTACATGGGCTGCTCGACCTTCAGCGAGTACACCGTGGTGGCCGAAGTCTCGCTGGCCAAGATCAACCCCGACGCCAACCCGGAGCACGTGTGCCTGCTCGGCTGCGGCGTGACCACCGGCATCGGCGCAGTGCACAACACCGCCAAGGTGCAGGAAGGCGATTCGGTGGCGGTGTTCGGCCTGGGTGGCATCGGCCTGGCGGTGATCCAGGGCGCGCGCCAGGCCAAGGCCGGCCGCATCTTCGCGATCGATACCAACCCGAACAAGTTCGAACTCGCCAGGCAGTTCGGCGCGACCGACTGCATCAACCCGAAGGACCATGACAAGCCGATCCAGCAGGTCATCGTCGAGATGACCACGTGGGGCGTGGACCATACCTTCGAGTGCATCGGCAACGTCAACGTGATGCGTGCGGCGCTGGAATGCGCGCACCGTGGCTGGGGCCAATCGGTGGTGATCGGCGTGGCCGGCTCGGGCCAGGAAATCTCGACCCGTCCGTTCCAGCTGGTCACCGGCCGCTCGTGGAAGGGCACCGCCTTCGGTGGCGTCAAGGGCCGCAGCCAGCTGCCGGGCATGGTCGAAGATGCCATGAAGGGCGACATCGAACTGGCCCCGTTCGTGACCCACACGATGGGCCTGGACGAAATCAACGACGCGTTCGACCTGATGCATGAAGGCAAGTCGATCCGCTCGGTCGTGCATTTCTGAATCACTGAGGGCGGCGCGTGATCCGCGCCGCCCCTACGGAGAATCACCATGGAACGCATCGAACACCGCGCCGCGTCCGGCGGTTGGCAGGACGTGTACCGCCACACTTCGCAGGTGCTGGGCTGCGACATGAACGTCGCCGTGTATCTGCCGCCGCAGGCCGCAACGCAGAAGCTGCCGGTGCTGTACTGGCTCAGCGGACTGACCTGCAACGAACAGAACTTCATCACCAAGGCGGGTGCGCAGCGCTACGCCGCCGAGCATGGCGTGATCCTGGTCGCGCCGGATACCAGCCCGCGCGGCGATGACGTCGCCGATGCCGAGGGCTATGACCTGGGCAAGGGCGCCGGCTTCTATCTCAACGCCACCGAGCAGCCGTGGGCCGCGCACTACCGCATGTACGACTATGTGGCGGAGGAACTGCCGGCATGGATCGAGGCGCATTTCCCGACGACGGGCGCGCGCAGCATCAGTGGTCACTCGATGGGCGGCCATGGGGCACTGGTGATCGCGTTGAAGAATCCCGGTCGCTACAGGAGCGTCTCGGCGTTCTCGCCGATCGTCGCGCCGACCCGTGTGCCGTGGGGCCAGAAGGCCTTTGCCGCGTACCTCGGCGAGGACCGCGCCCGCTGGGCAGCGTGGGATGCCAGCGAGCTGGTCGCCACGGCCACCGAGCGCCTGCCGTTGCTGGTCGACCAGGGCGGTGGCGATGAGTTCCTGGACAGCCAGCTGCAGCCGCAGTGGCTGCAGGCCGCCTGCACCGCGTCCGGTCACCCGCTGACGCTGCGCCTGCAGCCCGGTTACGACCACAGCTATTACTTCATCAGCAGCTTCATCGGCGAGCACATCGCGCATCACGCCAAGGCGTTGCACGATTGATGCCCGCCCAACGGCCACGCGGGAGCGTGGCCGTTGCGTCGCTCATTCGCGATCGTAGGAGAACTGGATACCGGCAGTGCCGCCCGTCTGGATGAAAAGATCCATGAACGCCGGCACCGTGTCCTGGCGCTGCCAATCGCGCTGCAGCTCACAGAACAGCTGCGGGACGCTGATCATCCTGCCGCCGGCCTGTTCTATGCGGCGCAGGCCCGCGTCATGCGCGGCCAGGGACGTGCCGCCAACGGCATCGACCACGACGTACACCTCGTAGCCCTCCTTCAGGGCATCCAGGGCGGGGAAGGTCAGACAGGCTTCGGTCCACAGGGCGGTCATGATCAGCTTGCGGCGCCCGGTGGCCTGCACCGCTTCGCGGAATGCGGTGTCTTCCCATGAATTGATCGTGGTGCGGTCGTAGGTGGGATGGTCGGCCAGCACCTTGCGCAGCTGCGGAATCGGCGGTTTGTTGAGGCCGCTGCGCACATTGACCGTGGAATGCACGATCGGCAGCCCGTAGGCGACGGCGGCCTTGGCGGTGCCGACGATGTTGTTGACCAGCAACTGCCGGTCCATCGAGGCGATCGAGTTCACCTGCACCGGCTGGTAGTCGATGATGATGAAGGCGGCGTTCTGCGGGGTCAGCAGGTGATCGGTGACAGGATCACGGATGGGTTCGCTTGCCATGGGAAATACTCCTGGGCATGGGGAGGCCGCCGGGCGGCCGGGTCATGGCGATGGCAACGACCACCGCCACGGAGGTCAGGGGTGCGTCAATCTCGCTGGGAATCCAGCACTTCGCCGTGCTGCTCCACGTCGCGCGCCTTGGCATAGCTCTCGCTGAGCAGCTGGTAGGCGGGGAAGATGTGGCCGTAGATCTCCGCCCACTGCGCGGCATCTTCGCGATGCCAGGTGCGCTGCAGCTCGGAGGCGACCGCGGCGGTGTCCATCGGCACCACGCCGGCCTGCGCGACGCGGGCCAGGGTGATCTCCTGCGCCATCTTGGAGTACGTGCCCGAGGCGTCGACCACCGCGAATACCTGGTACCCGTCGGCCACTGCCGCGATCGCCGGGAAGGCCATGCAGACACTGGTGATGGTGCCGGCGATGATCAGCTGGCGGCGCCCGGTGGCCTTCACCGCGGCGACGAAATCCGGGTTGTGCCACGCGTTGATCTCGCCGCGCCGTGCCACGTACTGCGCGTGTGGGGCGTTGGCATGGATCTCCGGAATCAGCGGGCCGTTGGGGCCCTGCGGAACCGAGGCGGTGGTGATCACCGGCAACCCGGCCAGGCTGGCCATCTTCGCCAGGGCCGCGGCATGCGCACGCACCGTGGTGAAGGGAAGGTCGCCGATGGTCTGGAACAGGCCGCTCTGGTGGTCGATCAGGAGCATGGCGGCCTGGTCGGGGTCGATGACCGGTGCGGCGCCGTTGAAGTTGGCTGGAGTCGTCATTGCGGGGGATCCTTGGTACGTGCAGGGAAAGGACGTGCCGGTGGGAAGCACCGGCACGGGGACATCACGCCTGGGCGATCTGGCCGAAGCGGCCACTCTTGAAATCGGCGAAGGCCTGGCTGATTTCGTCCTGGCTGTTCATCACGAAGGGTCCGTGGCCCACGATGGGCTCATCGATCGGTTCGCCGCTGAGCACCAGCACCGTGGCATCGTTGTTGGCCTCGATCTGAAGCGCGCCGCCATCGCGATCGAGCATCACCAGCTGTGCCTCGTGCACGGCCTGGCTGCCATTGACCTGCACGCTGCCGCGCAGCACGACCAGGACGACGTGGCGTCCCTCCGGTACCGGCAGCCGGGCGCTGTGCCCCTGGAGCAGGCGCAGGTCCCACACATCCATCGGTGTGAAGGTGCGCGCGGGGCCATGCTGGCCGTCGAACTCACCGGCGATCACGCGTACGCGTCCCGCCTGGTCCGGCAAGGCCACCGACGGAATCTGCGCGTCCAGCAGGGTCTGGTAGCCGGGCGCGGCCATCTTGTCCTTGGCCGGAAGATTCACCCAGAGCTGCACCATCTCCAGCGTGCCGCCGGTGCGGGTGAAGGCGTGGGAATGGAACTCTTCATGCAGGATGCCGGAGGCGGCGGTCATCCACTGCACGTCGCCGGGGCCGATGGTGCCGCCGGCGCCGGTGGAGTCGCGATGCTCGACCTCGCCCTCATAGACGATGGTGACGGTCTCGAAGCCACGGTGCGGATGCTGGCCAACGCCGCGGGGCTGCGCGGCCGGCGTGAACGCCATCGGACCGGCGTAGTCCAGCAGCAGGAACGGGCTGACCTGCTGGCCGTGGCTGGAATAGGAGAACAGGGTCCGGGCCGGGAAGCCGTCGCCCACCCAATGCGCCTTCGGGGCGCTGTAGATGCCGAGAATCTTCTTCATGTCGAACTCCTCCGGGGCACGCCCCTGTCTGATGGAGGAGATGATGGATTCAGGACGCTGGCGCCGGTAGTCGGCAGAATCTATCCTCATAGTCCTATTTTGTGAACGATGGAGGCGCCATGCAGGATCTCAATGACCTCTTCTATTTCGCCCAAGTGGTGGATCACGGGGGTTTCGCGCCGGCGGGACGGGCGCTGGGCATGCCCAAGTCCAAGCTCAGCCGCCGGGTGGCGTTGCTCGAAGAGCGGCTGGGGGTACGGTTGATCCAACGCTCGACGCGGCATTTCTCGGTCACCGAGGTCGGCCAGACCTTCCACGCGCACTGCAAGGCGATGCTGGTCGAAGCCGAGGCCGCGCAGGAAGCGATCGAACTCACCCGCAGCGAGCCGCGCGGCATCGTCCGCGTGGCATGCCCGGTCGCGCTGCTGGACACGCGCGTCGGCGAGATGATTGCCGCCTTCCTGGCGCAGTGCCCGGGGGTGGAGATACAGCTGGACGCCACCAACCGCCGGGTCGATCTGATTGCCGAAGGCATCGATATCGCGATCCGGGTGCGGCCGCCGCCGCTGCAGGACACCGAGCTGGTGATGCGGGTGCTGGCCGAGCGCAGCCAGTGCCTGGTCGCCAGCCCGGCGTTGATTGAGCGGCTGGGCCTGCCACAGGTGCCGGCCGATCTCGCCGCGTTGCCAAGCATGGAGCTGGGCCTGCCGCAGAACGAGCACGTCTGGAATCTGTTCGGCCCCGACGGCACGCGCGCGGACATCCATCATCGGCCGCGCCTGGTCACCCGCGGCATGCTGACCCTGCGCGCAGCCGCGGTGGCGGGCGTGGGCGTGGTGCAGCTACCAAGGATGATGGTGTGCGACCAGATCGCCGCCGGCACGCTGGTGCATGTGCTGCCCGCGTGGGCGCCACGGCGGGAAATCATCCACGCGGTGTTCCCCTCGCGGCGCGGGCTGCTGCCCTCGGTGCGCGCGCTGATCGATTTCCTGGCGGAACGCTTCCAGCAGCTCGAGGAAGAGTAACCGGCGCGACCCGCCGCCTTGCCGCACCCGCCCCGTCAACGCGGGATGAATTGATCCCCAGGTGCCGGGCAACCTTGTATGTTGGTCGCAACGCCGCATCGGGATGGAAGCCGCATGGTGGTCTGGCTGTCGGTGCTGTACCTGCTGTGCCACGGCATCGCGCTGGTGCTGCTGCCCGCGCATGCGCTGCCGGTGTCCTATGCGTTCCTGATCGGGGCACCCGTGCTGGCCGCGCTGGCCTGTGTGTGGCGGGGCCGCCGCAGCGCGTCGATCGTCGGCTGGTACGCGATGGCGCTGGGCATGGGGCTCTGGGCCGCGGGCATGGCGTTGAACATGTACCAGGAGGTCGGCCGCGGCAACGCCGATGCGACGCCGGGGCTGAGTATGCTGCTGTACGTGCTGTATGGCGTGCCGCTCACCTTCGCGATGGCCCATCCGCGGCACGAGCCGTGGTATCTCAGCCTGATCGATGCGCTGCTCGCACTGCTGCTCGGCTATCTGTTCTTCGTCTACACGTTCTCCTTCGCCACGCTCAACGATGCGGGCGAGGAGGGCATCGAGCACCTGCGGCTGATGTTCGACGTGGAGAACCTCTTCATCGCCGGCTTCGCGCTGCTGCGCTGGCAGGCCAGCGAGGACGCGTCGCGGCGCGTGTTCTTCCGCACGCTGTGCGTGTTCGCCTGGGTGTACCTGGGCGTGGCCGCGTACATCAACCATGTCGACACGGCGGGCAGCTACGGCGGGCGGGTCGATCTGCTGATCGATGTGCCGTTCCTGTTGCTGGCGGTGATGGCGTTGCGACCTTCGCGACGCGGCGACGTACGCGTACCGCGCACGCTGGTGATGGCCGTGCGTGCCGGCAGCCCGCTGATCCTGGCGGTGTCGCTGATGGTGGTGTCGGCCCTGATGGTCCGCGACCATCCGTACCTGGCCGTGGCGGGGTTCGTGCTGGCCACGCTGGGCTCGGGCCTGCGCAGCGTGCTGATGCAGATGCATTCGTTCGCGCGCCAGGACCAGCTCGACGCGCTGTCGCGGATCGACAGCCTGACCGGGCTGGCCAACCGCCGGCAGTTTGACCAGAGCCTGCGTGATGCGTGGGAGCGGGCGCGACGCAGCGGGCAGGGCATCGCATTGCTGATGGTGGATATCGACTGCTTCAAGGACTTCAATGACCGCTACGGTCACCCGGCCGGCGACCAGTGCCTGCGCCTGGTCGCCGCGACGCTGGCCGGCTGCGCGGTGCGCAGCACCGATCTGGTCGCCCGGTATGGCGGTGAGGAGTTCGCGGTGGTGGTGGCGTCGTCGCCACTGGACGGCGCGCCGGCCCTGGCCGAGCGCATGCGCCATGCGGTGGAACAGCTGCAGTTGCCGTCCGCCGAGTCGGGACGACCGGTGACGATCAGCATCGGCGTCGGGACCGTGAGCCTGGTGCTGGACGCCGACCCTGAGGCGTTGCTTGCAGCGGCAGATGCGGCGTTGTACGCCGCCAAGCGGGGTGGGCGCAATCGGGTGGAAGCGAGCGGCGAACCGGGCTGAGTGACACTCGCGCCCGTCGCTGGCGGCAGCCACTGTGGCCGCCGCCAGCGCGGGCAACCTCACTCAGCGGACGTTGCGCAGTTCCCAGTGACTGCCGGCCAGCATGCGTAGGCGCTGCTTGAACACGTCGCTGTCGATGCTGGTGGTGGCGACGAGGTTGATCCGCAGATCGTCCTGCACACCGGTGACGGTGGCGGCCGGATCGGTCGCGCCCCACTGCGGATCGACTGCGTCGGGATCGTCCTGCTTGGCGCGCCAGCGGTCGAACAGGACCGTGGTGCGCAGGGCGTTCTGAAGTTCTTCGGCCAGTCCCGCCGCGCCCTGGGCGTGGAAGGACAGGTCCGGGTCGTTGCCGCGTGCCTTGGCCGGGTCCGGCAGGCTGATGTCATAACTTACGGGCATGGTTACCTCCATTGAATGCGGCAAGGCTGGCAGAGAGGCGGTGCAATCCGCGTGCAGAGCCGGCGGCCGTGCCGGGATCGTGGCATGGCTGCTGCGATGCTGACCAGTGTGGTCAGCCGCTGAAGGTGTGGGGGCCGTCGGCAAAGCCTATCGTCACCGCGCCCTTGCCCACGTTGACCATGCCGGTGAGGCTCATCACCGCCTCGAATACATCCACGCCATGCGCCTGGCACGTCTCGCGCAGCGCGCTATAACCGGGCAGGGCCTGCAGGTCGGCCAGCTCACCGCCGTAACTGATGCACACCGTCGGCGTCATCAGGCCGGCCTTGACCCGCTGCCCGACGAAATCGAACAGCTTCTGCACCGCGTTGTCGAAGCCCTTGATCTTGGCCACCGGCCCGGTCTCGCCACGGTAGCCATGCAGCACCGGCTTGATGTCCAGCGCACTGCCCAGCGCGGCGCTGATCAGGCCGACGCTGCGGTCGCCCTTGTGCCGTGCCCGGGCGCGCATGTAGTACAGATCGCGGGTGATCATGTAACCGTGCACGTTGTGCGCCAGCAGTTCCAGCCGCTCACGGATCTGCTGCACGCTCGCGCCGCTGTCGCGCAGCCGGACCGCTTCGACCGCGGTCACGCCCTGGGCGGCGAACAGGTTCTGGGTATCGAGCACGCGCAGCGCGAACGGCGAGTTGAAGCCTGCCGCCTGTCGCACCGGCTTGTAGTCGTTGAGGATCGCGAAGCTGGCCTGCATCGCGTTGTCGTGGATCGGGCTGCGGGTCTTGGTGATCGTCATGCAGAACACATGGTCGTAATCGATCACCAGCTTGCCCAGGAACAGATCCCGGATCTGGTTGACGCTGAAGGGAATGGTCTCGGCCTCGGCGCCATGCTCGGCGACGTGGGCATGCAGGAAACTCAGTGTGGCCTGTTCGTCGCGATGGTCGGCCAGCACGGCCTCGCCAATGCGGACGGTGATCGGCAGCAGCACGATGTTGTGTTGTTCAATGAAATCCTGCGGCAGATCGCACGCAGAGTCGACCACGATTCCGATGCGCATCCTGTGCCCCTCCGGCAGGTTGTAGGTTCGGAAACGTGAACGCTATCTCAAAACGAGATGCTTTGCCTGACCGGGGAGGCGGAACGACCTCAGCGGCTGCGCTCGACGGCCACCGGCAGGTCCACGATCCGGGCCCATTCGCCCTGCTCGAGCAGGCTGGGATCGGCCAGTACGGCCTGCATCAGCGGGTGCGCGTCGTTGCCCCAGAACAGCTCGCTCCCGATCGCCAGCGTCGGGACGCCGAACACCCCGGCGGCCAATGCGGCGTCGGTGTTGCGCCGCAGGTCCTCCTTGACCGAGGGCGCGCTGATCGCCGCGGCGACATCGGCGATGTCCAGCATCGCACCGGGCAGGGCGAGGGCCGCGGCGCTGTCGCCGGCATGGCCGTCGCGCCAGATCCAGTTGAACAGGAGGTCGACCGTCTCGTGAGTGGCCCCGGCGGCCAGGCACAGGCGCAGCGCTGCCAGCGGATTGAACGGATGGCCCGGCGGAAAACGCAGCGTCACCCCGGCACTGCGCGCCTGCCACAACGCCTGCCGATAGGTGAAAAGCCGCTTGGCCGGAATCTCGGCCGGGCCGAGGTTGCCGAGGTGATGGAGCACCGCACCGAAGGCGATCGGCACCGGCACGATGGTCTTGAACTGCGGCAAGGCCTTGAGCTGCTGCCAGTGCAGATAGGCGAACGGTGAGACGAAATCGAAATACCAGCGCAGGGCCATGGTCGGATGCTCACGGGGCAGGGCGACAGGGTCGCCGAACGCGGGGCCGCCGCAGGCAGCGGCCCTGTGCAGGGGCTCAGCGCGAGTATGCGCGCGGTTCGGCGGAGGCTGGCGCCTGGTAGCGGTCGCGCAGGTCGGTCTGGCGCGAGCGCATCGGCATCGCGCGGCCGCCCAGCCAGACCTGCTCGGCGTAGTGACCGACATCCAGCGGATCACCCTCCCACAGCACCAGGTCGGCCAGCTTGCCCGGCTCGATGGTGCCGAGACGGTCGCCGACGCCCAGCGCCTGGGCCGGGACCCGGGTCAGGCCAGCCAGGCCATCATCCCAGGGCAACCCGTTGGCCACCGCATTGCCGGCCAGCTGGCGCATCTTGCGCGCGTTGTGCGAGGCATCGTCGCGCTGGGCGAAGCTGACCGGGACGCCGGCCGCCTTCAGTCGCGCGGCGTTCTGCAGGGTCGCGCCGAGCTGGTCGAAGCTGCTCGGCAGGTTGCCCAGCCCATCGACGAACACCGGTACGCCGGCCTGGGCCAGTTGCGGGGCCAGGCGCCAGGCCTCGGCACCGCCGGCGATGGCAATCCTGACCTTCTCACGCGCCGCCCAGCGCAGCAGCTGGCGGATGTCGGCGGCGCGATCGACCTGCACCACGATCCGGCCCTGGCCAGCCAGGTAACGCGCCAGCGTGGCGCGTCCGGCGGGCGTCAGCAGGGCATGCGGCGAGTCGGCCGGGACGCGCCCGCGCGCCTCGCTGACCATCTGTTCCAGCAGCATCCACTGCGCGGCGCGCGAGGTGCCGGTGAGCTCCGCGCCGGATGCGCCGAGACGGATGAACAACGCCTGCGGGCCGATCGGATCGGCGCTGCCGTCCAGCCGCATCACGCCCCCTTGGCCGGCGATGAAACCGCCGCCCGTGTTGGCCCCGAGCAGGGTGAAACCGATGCCATCCAGCCGCGCGACCGGGATCAGCACCGAGTCCGGATTGAAGGCCAGGGTGACGTCGAACTCCGGGCGCAGCGGCTGGTCTTCCAGCTTGAGCGTGCTGTCCACCGTGGCCGACTCCCCGGAGACTTCTTCGATGCCGATGTCGGTGATGCCGCCGAACAGCGCCGGGGTCAGCGGCTTGCCTGCGGCGTCGACCACGGGCACACCGGCTGGCGCCGACAGGCCCGGGCCGACCGCGCGGATCACGCCGCCCTGGATCAGCACATCGCTGTGTTCCAGGCTGCCGCGTGCGGCGGCGGTGTGCACGGTGGCATTTCGGATCAGCAGATCCTGCGCGAACAACGCCGGTGCCACGCAGGCACCGGCGATCAACAGCAGGGCCCGCGGAAGCAGGCGCATCGCGACGCGGCGGCTCATGGGCGTGCCTCCTGGCCGAGCATGAAGTCCGACAGCGGCTGCCGCCTCACGTCCTGGCGGTCATAGACCTGGTGGCCGTCGACATAGACCTTTTCGGCCAGCGCGTACGAACTGAAGGGGCTGCCGTTCCAGACCACCACGTCACCCATCTTGCCCGCCTCCAGGCTGCCGGTCTGCTTCTCCACGCCCAGGGAGCGCGCCGCGTTGGAGGTCAGCCACATCATGGCGCGCTCCGGGGCGATCTCGATCCCGGCGCGGCGTGCGTTGGCGATCACCTTGGCCGCTTCCTGGTTCAAGCGCTGGATGCCTTCGGGCGAATCCGAATGCACGATCGCGCAGCTGTTGGCCGGGCGGTCGACCAGGGCGATGTTCTCCTGGATGCCATCGAAAGCCTCCATCTTGAAGCCCCACCAGTCCGCCCACAGCGCCCCGCACACGCCTTCCTCGGCGAGCCGGTCGGCCAGCTTGTAGGCCTCCACTGCGTGGTGGAAGGCGGCGATCTTGAAGCCGAATTCCCTGGACAGATCCAGCATCGTGGCCATTTCATCGGCGCGGTAGCAGTGGATGTGCACGCGGATGTCGCCCTGGATCGCGCCGGCCAGCGTATCCAGCTTCAGATCGCGCTTGCCGCCGCTGTCACCGGCGCTGTCGCCCTTGTCGTCGCCACTGAACCAGCGCTTCTTCTTCGGCTGCTTCGGGGTGTTCTTGGCGATGTATTCGCTGGCATCGATGAAGGCCGCGCGGTAGCCGGCGACGTTGCCCATGCGCGTGCCCGGCGCGGTGCCCTTGCCGCCGTAGACGCGCTTGGGATTCTCGCCGCAGGCCATCTTCAGGCCCCACGGCGCGCCGGGGAACTTCATCGCCTGGTAGGTGGTGGCGGGCACGTTCTTCAACGTCACGCCGCGGCCGCCGACCAGGTTGGCCGAGCCGGGCAGCACCTGCATCGAGGTCACGCCACCGGCCAGCGCCGCGGCGAAGCCCGGGTCCTGCGGCCACACCGAGTGTTCGGCCCAGACGTTGGCGGTGACCGGCGCGGTCATCTCGTTGCCGTCGCTGTGCGCGCTCACGCCCGGGCTGGGATACACGCCCAGGTGCGAGTGCACGTCGATGATGCCGGGGGTGACCCACTTGCCCTGGCCGTCGACGCGGACCGCATCGGCCGGCGCACTCAGTCCGGTACCCACGGCCGCGATGCGGCCGTCCTGCAGCAGGACATCGGCGTTGTCCATGCGCACGCCGGTGCCGGTGAGCACCGTGGCATTGCGGATCAGCACCGGGGCCGAGCGGATCGGCGCGTACGTGCTGGGATAGGGATCCTGGACGAAGCGGGAGGCCGCAGGCGCCGGCCCGGACACGATCGACATCAACGCCAGGCCAACGCCGACGCTCAACAACTTCTGCATGGTTCTCCCCGATGCCGCATGGACACAATTCCTCGACGCTATCCGGGAGAGGGGCGGGTTGCCAAGTGACCTTTTACCTATTTTTATCAAATGGGACCTAGCATCCTTATGCGAAACAATTGTGAACTTTCCATGAATTTTGCGATAGGCTGAGTGCGGGCTAGTTGGCGCCACCGATAGCTGATCGAAATGCGTTATGTCAGCTCGCCCCTTGCCGAATTTCGAACCCGATCAAGGAAGTTCTGAGTACATGAACCAGAAATCGACGTCCCGCGCGGCCGCCCGCCGCCTGTCGCCAACCCTGTTGGCTTCTGCCATCACCGGCACCCTGCTCGCCGCCATTGCCGTCCCGGCCTTGGCCAGCCCCACCAGCGATGCCCTCCAGCGCTACCAGCAGCAGCGCGCCGAGCAGTCCGCCGCATTCGGCCGTGATCTGCAGAGCGTCTCGCTGGCGACGGCATTCGCCGCGCCGACCGCCTCCTTTGGCCAGACCGTTTCCCTCACCAGCCCGCGCGTCAGCGCCGGTCCCGATGGCCCGACCATGGGCGAGCCGGGCGATCTGGAAAGCTGGCGCAGTGACGAGTTCGCTGGTGACTGGGGTCTGGCGGCGATCAATGCCGACTACGCCTATGCGCGCGGCCTGACCGGCCAGGGAATCCGCCTCGGCGTGTTCGATTCCGGTACCGGGCTGGACCACCCTGAATTTGCCGGCAAGGATCACCGGAGCATCCGCATCGCCGATCTGCTGCCGGATGGCACCCGATGCACGAACACCACGGCCATCGACGGCGCAGGCGCCTGCTTTGCCAGCGACGGCGACGAGGTCCAGATCACCTACGTCGGGTTCAACGACAACGTTCCCGAGAACATCCGCGACGTCATCCGCAATGGTCCGTACGTACAGCCCGGCATTTCCTATGGCACCCACGGCACGCACGTGGGCGGGACCATGGTCGCCAACCGCGATGGCAATGGCATGCATGGCGTTGCGTTCGGTGCGGACCTGACCGCGGCCAAGCTGTTCTTCAACTCGGCCAGTGAGTGGCAGCGGACGGCCACGGGCTATTCCGTGGTATCGCTGGCGGGCGTCGGTCCGGATTCGACGGCCTTCGCCGACATGTATGACCAGATGAACGCCCAGGGTGTCCGCGCCGTCAACCACAGTTGGGGCCTGGCCACCGAGCCGGGCGCCGCACTGATCGACCTGTACTACGGTGATGAGGAAACCCTGGAGTACCTGAGTACCTTCGCGGACGGCTCGCGCGCCAACGGCATGATCCAGGTGTGGGCGGCGGGCAACAGCGGCCCGAACGCCAGTCCCCAGGCCAGCCCGATTGCCGGTCTGTACGCCACGCTGCCGCGCGCGTTTGCCGATATCGAGCAGTACTGGGTGAGCGTGGTCAACGTCGACCAGAATGCGTTGCTCAGCAACCGCTCCAACAAGTGTGGGCTGAGTGCCAACTGGTGCCTGGCGGCGCCGGGGACCAATATCGCCTCCACCGTCTACGGTGATGATTCCCAGATCAACGCCGAGCTGCTCGTTGATGCGGACGGCAACCTGTTGCTTGACGTCATTTCCCGGGTCCCGACGTACGCCTACGGCCTCAACAGTGGTACCTCGATGGCGGCGCCGCATGTGACCGGCGCGCTCGGCCTGCTGTTCGAGCGCTTCCCGTACCTGACCAACGCCCAGGTGCGCGACGTCATGCTGACCACGGCGCGTGATCTCGGTGCGCCTGGCATCGATGAGATCTACGGCTGGGGCCTGCTCGACCTGCGCAAGGCCATCGAAGGCTACGGCCTGCTGCGGGTCGACACCGACGTGGTCATGAACCAGAAGGCCGGTGGCCTGAAGGTGTGGGAGGGCGATGCGTGGGACGACTGGACCAATGACATCGGCGGCCCGGGCAAGCTGACCAAGTCGGGCATCGGCTGGCTGCGCCTGAGCGGCGACAACAGCTTCAACGGTGCCATCGTGCGCGAGGGTGTGCTGGAGCTGGACGGCGCCAACGCACTGACCGCCTCGGTCGACGTGCAGGGCGGTCAGTTCCTGCTCAACGGCAGCCTGGTGTCCACCACGCTCAACAGCCTGGGTGGCAGCAGCCTGATCTCCACCACCGGCGTGCTCGAAGGTTCGGCACTCAACGTGACCGGCGGTTCGGTCACCTTCAACGGCCTGCAGCAGGACGCTGACACGACCGTCGGCAGTGGCGGCAGCTTCGTGCTCAATGGCCGTCTGGTCGACAGCACGCTGACCTCGGCCGGCACCACCGGCGTCAATGCCGGTGCGCTGCTGGACGGGTCGGACCTGTTCGTCACCGCCGGCACCGTGTCGTTCAACGGCGTGCAGCAGGGCGGCTCGACCGTGGTAGGCGCCAAGGGCACGCTGAAAGGCGTAGGCACGCTGGGCAGCACCCGCGTCGAGGGCATCATCGCGCCGGGCAACTCGATCGGCACGCTGACCATCAACGGCGATTACGTGCAGACCGCCAGCGGCATCTACCAGGCCGAGCTGGCCCCGGGCAGCCGCAGCGATCTGCTGCGCGTCACCGGTACGGCCACGCTGGATGGCGCCCTGAAGGCACTGCCGGAAGCCGGCGTGTACTACCTTGGTGAGCAGTTCAACTTCCTGCAGGCTGCCGGTGGCGTCAACGGGCAGTTCGCCACCACCGACTTCTCGGCCTTCTCGCCGTTCCTGACGTTCAGCCTGGGCTACAGCGCCAATGGCGTGCGCATCGACGTCGCCCGCGGCAACGCGCTGGCCAGCGCCGCGGTCACGCCGAACCAGATCGCCGTGGCCACCAGCGCCGACGGCCTGGCCATCAACCAGGGCCTGCCCAGGCCGCTGACCCAGCTGTTCCCGGCCCAGGTCGGTGCGGCGCTGGATGCGCTGAGTGGTGAGATCCATGCCGCCACGCCGATGGCGCTGGTGGAAAGCAGCCGTTACCTGCGTGATGCGGCGCTGAGCCGTGCCGTGGGCGTGCGTTCGCCGGGGGCCGCGGATGAGGCGGCCGGTGGCGGCGCGTGGGTGCAGGCGATCGGTGGCAGCGGCAAGCTCGACGGCGATGCCAATGCCGCGCGCACCGATTCCAACAGCAATGGTCTGCTGGTCGGTGCCGATCATGTGTTCGGCGGTGGTTGGCAGGTCGGTGGGCTGGTCGGTACCGGCCGGACCGACATCAAGCAGGCGGCCGGTCGCGGCGCCCGTTCGGAGATCGACAACACCCACTTCGGTGCCTACGTGGGCAACCAGTGGGGGGCGTTCGGTCTGCGCGCCGGTCTGGGTTATTCCCGTCATGACGTGGACAGCAAGCGTCAGCTGACGTTTGCCGGTTACCAGGACGCGCTGTCGGCCACGTACGACGCCACCACCCGCCAGGGCTTCATCGAAGGCGCGTACCGCTTCGGTGGTCGCGAAGGTGGCCTGGAGCCGTACCTGCAGTTCGCGCGTGTTGAAGTGGACGTGGACGGCATCACCGAACAGGGCGGCGCTGCTGCACTGAACGGCCAGGTCGCCGACACCCGCACCAACGTGGCGACCGCCGGCGTTCGGTTCGACAAGGGCCTGAAGACCTCGTGGCAGCAGGAAAGCTGGCTGCATGTCCGCGGTGGCGTCGGCTACCGCCGTGCCTCGGGCGACCGCAGCCAGGTCGCCGAGCTGGCCTGGACCGGTGGCAGCAGCTTCGCGGTCAGCGGCGCGGCGATCGCCGACAACGCCGTGGTCGCCGAGCTGGGCCTGTCGGCCTGGTTGAGCCCGCGCAACCAGCTGGAGCTGGGCTACAACGGCACCTTCGGTGATGACGCCCGCGACCGCAGCGTCACCGCGCGCTGGTCCGTGCAGTTCTGATCCAGCGGTACCGGTAAACCGAAAAAGGCGGCCACTGGCCGCCTTTTTCTTGCGTATTCGTTGATCTCGCTCAAAATTGCAGCCTCAGCACGACCGCAGGCAATCCCCCATGAAAACCAAACAGGACATCGTAGAAAACTGGCTGCCGCGTTACACCGGCGTGCCCCTGGAGCAGTTCGGCCAGCACATCCTGCTGACCAATTTCGGTGGCTACCTGCATACGTTTTCCCAACTCACCGGGGCCCCCATCCAGGGCGCGGACCGGCCGATGGCCAGCGTCACCAGCGATGACATCACCCTGATCAACTTCGGCATGGGCAGCCCGAACGCGGCGATCATCATGGACCTGCTGTCGGCGGTGATGCCCAAGGCGGTGCTGTTCCTGGGCAAGTGCGGGGGGCTCAAGCGCAAGAACCAGCTGGGCGACCTGATCCTGCCGATCGCCGCGATCCGCGGCGAGGGCACCTCCAGCGACTACCTGCCGCCGGAAGTCCCGGCCCTGCCGGCTTTTGCCCTGCAGCGGGCGGTCTCGACCATGGTCCGCGACCTCGGCCACGACTACTGGACCGGCACCGTCTACACCACCAACCGGCGGGTCTGGGAGCACGACGAGGCCTTCAAGGAAAAGCTGCGGGTGATGCGCTGCATGGCCATCGACATGGAGACGGCGACCCTGTTCGCGGCCGGTTTCGCGAACCACATCCCGATCGGGGCCTTGCTGTTGGTGTCCGACCAGCCGATGATTCCCGACGGCGTGAAGACCGAGGTCTCCGATGCCAAGGTCAGCTCCCAGTTCGTCGAGAACCATATCCAGATTGGTATCGAGGCGCTTAAGCTGATACGGCGCAACGGCAAGTCGGTCCGCCACCTGCGTTTTGACGAGTAACGGCAATGGAACGGATGGACGTCTTGGGGCGTGCCATCCACAGGGGTAGTGAATGGACGTGGCGGCACAAGTAGTGGACTTCTGGCGCGACGCCGGACCGCAGCAGTGGTTCGCGCGCGATGACGCGTTCGATGCGCGGTTTCGCCAGCAGTTCCAGGAAGAGCATTTCGCCGCCGCCCGCCGCGCGCGCGAGCACTGGCTCGGCAGTGCCGATGGCGCGCTGGCGCTGATGATCCTGCTCGACCAGTTCCCGCGCAACTGCTTCCGCGAGACGGCGCATTCCTACGCCACCGATGGCCTGGCGCGTCACTACGCCATGCGTGCGGTGGAGGAGGGCCTGGACCTGCAGCTGGTCCCCAAGCTGCGGGCCTTCATCTACCTGCCGTTCGAGCACTCCGAGGATCCGCAGGACCAGGAGCGCTCGGTGGCGATGTTCGATGCGCTGGGTGACAAGGAATACCTGCAGTACGCCGAACTGCACCGCGACATCATCCGGCGCTTCGGCCGCTTCCCGCACCGCAACGCGGTGCTGGGGCGGATGCCGACGCCGGAAGAGCTGGATTACCTGGCCGAAGGTGGGTTTGCGGGATGAACGCCCCCGCTGCCACCAACAAAAAAACGCCGGCAATGCCGGCGTTTTTTGTATCGCGCAACGTGCTGAAGATCAGTACTTCGGCACGCCGTTGTCCACCTCGTTCGACCAGGCATCGATGCCGCCGGTGATGTTGGAGACCTTGGTGAAGCCCAGGGCGCGGAACTGCTCGGCGGCCTGCGCGCTGCGGCCGCCGTGGTGGCACAGGAAGGCCAGCGCGGTGTCCTTCGGCAGGGCTTCCAGACGGGCGCGGTTGTCGCCGTCGAAGGTCTCGAACGGGGCGTTGATCGCCGCGATCGCACGCTCGTCGGCCGGGCGCACGTCGACCACGGTGATGCTGCCGGCACGCAGCTGGTCGTCGGCGTCGCGCACGCTCAGTTCCTGCACGGCCTTCGGCGCGTTCGGGTTGTCGATCGCCAGGCCCTTGCCGCGGATGTCGTCGACCCAGTCGATGGTGATGCCTTCGGCGCGGCGGGCGCTGGCCAGGTCGAACTGCACGCGCAGGCCGTTGGACTCGGCGGCGATCGCGTTGTCGTCGTGCGGGGCGAGCTGGAAGTTCGGCTGGAAGCGCGCGTCGATGCCCAGCTGCAGCGAGGCACCCGGGGAATCGGCCAGCGCGCCACGCAGCATTTCCACGGCGGCCGGGGTCACGGTGATGCGCGGCGGGGTGCGGTCCGGCGCGGCCAGGCCGAGCACGCTGCTCAGTTCACCGTTGCCGGCCATCTGCAGGATGATGTCGCTGCCGCCGACCAGCTCGCCGTCGATGTACAGCTGCGGGATGGTCGGCCACTCGCCGTAGGCCTTGATGCCTTCGCGGATTTCCGCGTCGGCCAGCACGTTGACGTGGTCGAATTCCACGCCGAGGTCCTGCAGGGCGCCGACGGCCTTGGCCGAGAAACCGCACTGCGGCATGCTCGGCTGACCCTTCATGAACAGCACGACGCGGTTGGCGTTGAGAATGGATTCGATGCGCGAGCGCAGGGCGGGTTCAAGGGACATGGCGGTCGGGGTCCGGATATGCGAACCGCGTATTCTACGCGGCATGGCATCATGGGGCATGACCGTACCGGAAACGTTGTATCGCATTCCCCGGCGCCCCTGGCGCTGGCTGCCGTGGCTGGTGCTGTCGCAGCTGCTGGTGGTGCTGGTCTGGGCCGCCTGGGGCTGGCGCTACGGCCTGCCGCTGATGGTGGCGACCCACGCCCTGTTCATGGTCCCGGTATTCCTGCCCAACAGCCGCTTCTATGCCCCGGTGCTCAGCCGCCTGCCCGGCGATGCCCGCAAGGTCTGGCTGACCATCGATGACGGCCCCTCGGCAGAAACCCCGGCGGTGCTCGACCTGCTGGACCGCTATGAGGCCAAGGCAACCTTTTTCCTGGTGGGTGAACGCGCGCAGGCGCGGCCGGAGCTGGTGCAGGCGATGCTGGCCCGCGGGCACAGCCTGGGCAACCACAGCCACCGTCACCCGCAGACCCGCTTCTGGCGGCTCGGGCGGCAGGCGATGGCGGCCGAAATCACACAGTGCCAGCAGGCCCTCACCGCGATCGCCGGCACCCCGCCACGCTGGTACCGCTCGGTGGTCGGGATGACCAACCCGTTCGTGGCCCCCGCGTTGAAGCAGTGGCAGCTGACCCGGGTCGGCTGGAGCGCGCGTGGCTTCGACGGGGTGGAGTGCAGACCCGAGCAGGTGGTCGAGCGGATCACGCGTGACCTGGCGCCAGGCAGCATCGTGCTGCTGCATGAGGGCGCGGCGCATGGCCACAACCTCGCCATCATCGAAGCGGTACTGCAGGCGGTGCAGGCACGCGGGCTGCACGCAGGTCTGCCGGACTGACGCCGGGCCGTCGGCCGGCGCAGGCCGGGCTCAGCTCAGGGCACCGATGATCATCAGCAGGACCACGCCGAGCATGCTGCCGACCGAGATCACCAGGCCGAGGATCGCGAACACGCGGCGGCGGTCCGTCTGAAATGCGCCGGCTACGCCCAGGCCGAAGGCCACCAGCTGCATCAGGGCGGTGCACATCAGGCCAAGCCCGACCAGGATCGCCGACATCGAGGTCTCCTCCATGCCGCCCGGCGTGGTGGTCTCGATGATGCCGGCGATGACGATCAGGCCCAGCATCAGCAGGGCGCCGCACAGGGCGGTGATGAACGCGGCAATACCCATGCCGGAATGAGGGGTGTGCATCAGGGCTCCTTGTCGATGCGGTGAAACGGAGGAATCAGGGGGCGAGGGGCTGCGCGACCGCGGCGTCCGACGGCGGATGCGAGGCATGCCATTGGTCGCGGATCCAGCCGCCGAGCGACAGCTGCGCGATCAACACGCCCAGCGTCACCAGCAGCGCGATGATCCCGAACAGGCGCCGCCGGCGCGGCTGCAGCACGCTGCCCAGGCCGAGCAGCAGGGCCAGGATGGCCAGTCCGATACTGCTGCCGAGCAGGGCGGCCAGCGACCACGGCAGCTCGCGCATGGCCGCATGTTCGGGCGCATGCGCGTAATGCATGCTCAGCAGCAGCATCACCAGGCCACAGGCACTGACGATCAGCGCGGCGATGCCCAGCGCGGAATGTCGGGTCTGTCGGGGCATGGGCGGCTCCTTGCCGGAAAGGGGGGCGCGAGTATGCGCGCGTGCGGCCGGTGGCGCGAGTCGTGGCGCCTAGGCGGCCACGGGGCGCACGCCGACGATCAGCCAGTTGTTGAAGGGCGTGTTGCCATACAGCGGCGTCATCCGCAGGTGCAGGCCGGCGGCGTCCAGTGGCGCGCGCAGGCTCGCGGCGTCCGGGTAGTGGCAGGGGCGCGTGCCCATCCAGCCGACCAGGTGCGCAAGCATGTCGGTGATCCGCGTGGTGCGGTCGCGACCGCTCTGGTCGGCAAGCGTGGTACGGATCACCAGCCGCGCGCCGGGGGCCACGCGTGTGGCGGCAGCGTGCAGCAACTGCGTCTGTGCGGCTGCGGGCAGGTACTGCAGCACGTCGAGCAGGGCGACGTTGCCATGGTGGGCGGGCAGGGTGGCGCTGGCATCCACGCAGGAGAAGGTAGCCTGCGGCAACCCGGCGCGTGTGCTGGCGCGCTCGGCCCGCGCGATCTTGTCGGCGTCGATGTCCAGCCCGTGGTAGGCCAGTGCGCTGCCGTGCTGGCGCAGCACGTGGGCCAGCAGGCCCAGGCCGCAGCCGATATCCAGCAACGGGAGGGCAGGCGCCTCGTCCAGCGCGGCGAGCACGCCGGGATACAGCGGATCGCTGCCGAGTTTGCCGCGGCTGTAGTAATAGTCGCGACGGTTGCCGAGCCGCTGCGCCGGCAGGAACGCCGTGGCGATCCGGCGGGCCTGCTCCCTGGCCAGCGGCAGCGTGGCCTCGCTCAGCGGGTCGGCTCCGCACACAGCACGCGCGTCACGTCGAACGCGCGCTGGTGCCACAGCGTGTACATCGCCGCGGACGGATGCAGGCCATCCTCGGCCAGCATGACGGTCTCACCGCCCCACTGGCGGCTCAGGTCGGTGATGTCGACGAAGGCCACGTCGTGCTCGGCGCAGATCGCCGCGGCGGCGGCATTGTAGGCATCCAGCTCATGACCGATCTGCACGCGGTCGCGGCCGGACGCCACGGCGTACGGGGTCACGCCCCAATCCGGGATCGACAGCACCAGCACGCGCGGTGCACGGTCGCCGGCGAAGGCCAGCGCGCGCTGCAGCAGGGCGGTGAAGCGCGGGCGGTACTCGTCCACGCTGCGCCCACGGTATTGATCGTTGACCCCGATCAGCAGGCTCACCAGGTCGAACGGACCCTGTGGTGCGTCCGCATCGATGCCGGCCTCGAGCTCATCGGTGGTCCAGCCGGTGGTGGCGATGATCGTTGGATCGTCCAGCGCCACGCCGATATCGCGCAGGGCCGCAGCCAGTTGCATCGGCCAGCGCCCGGCGGGGTCAACGCCTTCGCCGATCGTGTAGGAATCGCCCAGGGCCAGATACGGCAGGCCCATCAGGCGACCGCGCTGCGCGGCTTGATCGGGACCACCTTGGTATTGGCTTCGGCGCGGCGTGCCAGGGCACGGTCGATGCGCGCGAACACATCGCGCATGACCTCCGGCTCGGGCAGCAGGGTCACGCGGAAGTGGTGGCGGTAAGGCACGTTGAAGCTCGAGCCCGGCACTACCAGCACGCCTTCCTCGTTCATCAGCTCCAGCGCGAAATCATGGTCATCGAAGCTGCGCGCAGCGGCCCCGACCACCGCCGGGAACGCGTACAGCGCGCCGGCCGGTGCCACCAGCGACAGATGCTCGCTGGCGTTGCAGGCCTCGATCACCGCGCGGCGGGTTTCATACAGGCGGCCACCGGGTGCGCACAGCGGCGAGATGGTGTCCGGCCCGTTCACGGCGGCATCGATGGCGTACTGGCCCGGCACGTTGGCGCACAGGCGCAACGCACTGAGCAGGTCCATCGCCGCGCGGAACTCGCCCAGCCGCTCGCCCGCGCCGGACAGCATCGCCCAGCCCACGCGCCAGCCGCAGGCGCGATGCACCTTGCTCAGGCCGCTGAAGGTAATGCACGGATGCTCGCCGGCCAGCGGCGCGACGGCATGGAACTGCGCGTCGTCGTAGAGGATCTGGTCGTAGATCTCATCCACCATCAGCAGCAGGTTGTGCTTGGCTGCGATGGCGACGATGCGTTCCAGCAGCTCGCGCGAGTAGCTGGCGCCGCTGGGATTGTTCGGGTTGATCAGCACGATCGCGCGGGTGCGCGAGGAGACCAGGGCCTCGATCTCGACCGGGTCGGGCTGGAAGCCGTTTTCCGGCGCGCAGCGGTAATACACCGGGCGACCGTCGTTGAGGATGGTCGCGGCGGACCACAGCGGGTAATCCGGCGACGGCACCAGCACTTCGTCGCCCGGGTTGAGCAGGGCGCGCAGCGACAGGTCGATCAGCTCGCTCACGCCATTGCCGATGAATACCCGGTCCGGGTGCGCATCGGGTGCGCCGCGCCGGGCGTAGGCGGCGGCGATGGCTTCGCGCGCCTCCGGCAGGCCCTGCTGGTGGGTATAGGGATCGGTGCGGCCCATGTCGTCGGCGATCGCGCGCTGCAGGTGCTCGGGCGCACGGAACCCGAAGTTGCCCGGGTTGCCGATGTTGAGCTTGATCAGCTTGCGGCCCTGGGCCTCCAGCTCCCGCGCTCGTCGCGCCAGTTCGCCCCGGATCTCGTAGCGGACTTCGGACAGGCGCTCGCGGGTGGCGAGCGGCTTCAGCGGGGGCGTGGACATGAACGGGCCGTCATTCAGGCATGGAAACCGCATGGTAGCGGAATTGTTGCGTTGCAGGGCAAGCGTTTCCGGCCCCATGCCCGGCCCTGCAAGGCAGTTGCAGATGAAAGGATTTCCGCGTGTCCAGAACCCTGCCGCGCCCTTGCGGCGACGGCCGGTCGCCACACCCTTTAGAATGGGCACGATGAGCGAACCCACTGATTACCTTGCCCTGCAGACCATTGGCTGGCCTTGGCCAGGCGGCCCGGAGCTGCCGGCCTGGCAGGCCCTGTTCGAACAGTTCCCGCAGGCGCGCCCCGGCCGGGTGATCGAGCAGCATCGCACCGGGTACATCGTCTCCGATGCACCGGAAGCGGCGATCAAGACCGAATCCCCGCCGGAGTGGCAGCGGCCGCGCTTCCCCAGCCACGAGCGCGCGGCGGTCGGCGACTGGGTGCTGCTGGACGGCATCAAGATCGTCGCCCTGCTGCCGCGGCGCACCGCCATCAAGCGTGGCGCCGCCGGCGAGCATTACCACCAGCAGGTGATCGCGGCCAACATCGATACGGTGTTCATCGTGTGTGGCCTGGACGCCGACTTCAACCCGCGCCGGATCGAGCGCTACCTGCTGCTGGTCGGCGGGGGCGGTGCACAGCCGGTGGTGGTGCTGACCAAGGCCGACCAGACCGAGTACAGCCAGGATGCCCTGGATGTGCTGGAAGAACTGGCCGCGCAGAACATCCCGCTGCTGGCCATCAACGGCAAGGACCCGGCCAGCGCCTCGGCCCTGCTGCCGTGGCTCGCCGCCGGCCAGACCGTGGTGCTGGTCGGCTCGTCCGGTGCCGGCAAGTCGACCCTGACCAATACGCTGCTCGGCCACGAGCGCATGAAGACCGCCGATGTGCGCGTCAACGACTCGCGTGGCCGCCACACCACCACCCATCGTGCCTTGATTCCGCTGCCGGCCGGCGCCTGCCTGATCGACACCCCCGGCATGCGCGAGCTGAAGCCGACCGGTGAAGAGGCCCTGAGCGAAGGCGGTTTCTCCGACGTGGAAGCGCTGTCGGCGCAATGCCGTTTCCGCGACTGCGCGCACCAGCGTGAGCCGGGCTGTGCGATCCGCGCGGCCATCGATGACGGCACGCTGGATGAAGAGCGCCTGCTCAACTACTTCAAGCTGAAGGAAGAAGTCGCCGCCGCCGCCGCCAAGCTGGCCGTGCGCCAGGCGCAGCAGGCCATCGAGCGCAAGCACGTCGGCAAGGGCGCCCAGTGGCGCCCGGGCGGGAAGGGCGGCCGGCGATAGCTTTTGCTACTGTCCGTCCATGGACACGCCAATGACCGTGGATCGTGACGTTGCCCACCACACCGCGCTCGATGCCCAACTGGTCGAGGCGGTGGGCGGGATCAAACTGCTCGGGCTGACCAGTTGGCCGGCCGCGTTGCAGGCGCCGTTCCTGGCCAGCGTCGCCCGGGGCCAGCCGGTCCTGCCGCAGGTCGACTACCCCCGGCTCGATTTCGCCGATACCCGCCATCGGCTGGCCGCGATCAGCGCCCAATGCGATCCCGACCATCCCATCGGCCTGTATGTGCAGCGCTCGGCGCACAGCTGGGACCAGGCCGCCGGTCTGCTCGAATCGCTGGGAACGGCCGACGTGGACCGCTACTCGGTGGAGCTGTTCGGCGCGCCCGAGCAGCCGCTGCCCGGCAACGGCCCCAGCACCCGCGATGCGGCCCGCCACTTCATCCAGATCGCGCAGGAGCTGGACCACGAACTGCTCGCGCCCGAAGAACAGGTGCCGGTCTCGGCCACGGCCCTGCAGCTGCAGCTGCAGAGCGATCTGGATGCCTTCTTCGAGTCGCGCATCATCACCGTGCAGCTGGATCCGGAGCTGATCTCCAAGGCCGCCGCCGGCCCCAACCGGATCCGCCTGCGCACCAGCGCCCGCTTCAGCGCCTACGATCGCGCGCAGCTGTTCCACCACGAGGCGCTGGTCCACTCACTGACCGCACTCAACGGCCGCGAACAGCCCCACCTGCCCAGCCTGGCGCTGTCCTCGCCGCGGGTCACCGCGACCCAGGAAGGGCTGGCCACGTTCGCCGAGCAGATCACCGGCAGCATCGACATCGAGCGCCTCAAGCGCATCAGCCTGCGCACCGAAGCGATCGCGATGGCACGCGAGGGCGCCGATTTCATCGCGGTGTTCCGCTATTTCTGCGAAGCCGGGCAGAACAACGAAGAGAGCTTCGCCTCCGCCCAGCGCGTGTTCCGCGGCGTGCCGCCGAGCGGCGGCGCCGCCTTCACCAAGGACACCGTGTATCTGCGCGGGCTGGTCTCGGTGCACACCTTCTTCCGGCACATGTTGGCCGAAGACCGCCTGCAGGTCTGCCGCTGGCTGTTCGCCGGCAAGATGTCGCTGACCGATGCGATCGCCTTCGCGCCCCTGTTCGAAGAGGGCATCCTGCGGCCACCACGCTGGCTGCCGCACTGGGTCAGCCGCGCGAATGGGTTGGCCGGCATGCTGGCGTTCTCGCTGTTCGCCAACCGCATCCGCATGGATCAGCTCGCCCCCGAGTAGTGCCGGCCGCTGGCCGGCAAGCTCGCGCACCTTCCACGTGCGCCCAGTGCGTTCGTGAGCACTGCATCGCATTTCATCTGCGATTACTCTCACCGTCAACATCCTTTCATGTTCCGCTCGCATGCTGGTCATGCACCTGCATTGCGCAGGTCATCTTCCCCCATGTAACGGACGACCATGCTTACCCGACCCCTGACGATCGCGGTGGCGCTCGCGCTGTGCGCCGCCAACGCCCACGCCGCCGATGTAGACGCCACCGCCGCTGCCAATGTCGCGCTCAGCGCGCAGACACTCGATACCGTTTCGGTGATCGGCCAGGGCGAGACCCGCCAGGTGCAGCGCATCACGGCAGTGGACAAGGAGGTGCTGCCGCCGGGTACCAGTGGCCAGAAGATTCTTGATCGCCTGCCCGGCGTGTCCGTGCAGTCCAACGATGCCTTCGGCGCCAATGAAGAATCGCAGACGATCAGCCTGCGCGGCTTCGACAAGAGCCGACTGGGCTATACGCTGGACGGCATCCCGCTGGGCGACAACAGCTACGGCAACTACAACGGCCTGAGCATCGCCCGCGCGCTGATCGCCGAAAACCTGGCCGGTGCCGAGCTGTCGCAGGGCATCGGCTCGCTGGGCGTGGCGTCCACCAGCAACCTCGGCGGCACCATCCAGTACTTCTCGCAGGACCCGTCCACCGAGTTCGGCGGCAAGGCCAGCGTCACCGTCGGCGATGACAATCAGCGCCGCGGCTACCTGCGGGTGGACACCGGCGACCTCAACGGCTTCTCGGCGTATGTCTCCGGCGTGCACCAGGATTCGGACATGTGGGCCGAGCCGAACCAGAACCAGACCACCCGCCAGTTCAATGCCAAGGCGATCTGGAACGTCGGCGACAATCGTTTCGGTGCCTTTGCCGCCACCTCGCGCGTGAGCCAGGCCAACTACGCCTATCTCTCCAAGAGCATGCTCGCGCGTGGCCTGGGCTGGGACTGGAACATCTACGCGCCGGACTGGGACCGCGCGGTCGCCGCAGCGTACTGTGCACCGGGCACCTACAACGCGCAGAAGTGTGCGTTCACCGGTGGCGTCAACAGCATCGACGATGCGTACTACCAGAGCCGCGCACTGCGCGACGACAACCTGTACTCGCTGGATGCCGACCTCGCGCTGGGCGACAACGCCCGCCTGAAGCTGCTCGGCTACCACCACGAGAACCGTGGCCAGGGCCACTGGTGGGCACCGGGCCAGCCGTCCAATCCCGGCACCCCGGAGATGCTGCCGATCTCGATCCGCAGCACCAACTACACCATCAACCGCCAGGGCATCACCGCCGCGCTGAGCTGGCAGTGGGGCATCCATTCGCTGGAAGCCGGCCTGTGGTACGAGCGCAACGACCACAACGTCGAGCGCAACTTCTACTACATCACCGGTCCGTTCCTCGATGATGGCTATCTCAACCATCCGGACCGTCGTCTGTTCGATCAGGACTTCGACATCCGCACGCGCCAGTTCTACGTGCAGGACCGCATGCGCTTCCTGGACGACCGCCTGACTGTGGACGTGGGCATCAAGAGCCCGAACACCCGCATGACCGCCAACGCCAAGCCGGGTACCGAAGCCAGCTACGCCTCGGGCACGCTGACCGCCAAGGAATCGGTGCTGCCGCAGGCCGGTATCGGCTTCAAGCTGAGCCCGAACCAGGAAGTGTTCGCCTCGTACTCGGAGAACATCGCAGCCTTCGTCGGCGGCGGCAGCGGCGGCCCGCTGCAGGTCTCGCCGGAATCCTTCGCGGCCAGCGCCGGGCTGGAGCCGGAGAAGTCGAAGACGCTGGAAGCCGGCTTCCGCACCTTCGGCGAGAAATACCAGGCGTCGATCGCGGCCTACCATGTGACGTTCGACAACCGCCTGCTCTCGCTCAATCCCTGCACCAGCATCGAAGTGGGCACGCGCCCGGAGTGCATCACGCGCTTCATCAACGTGGGTTCGGTGAAGAGCCGTGGTGCGGAGCTGACCTTCATCCTCAAGCCGATCGATGGCCTGCAGTGGTACAACGCGCTCTCCTGGAACAAGACCACCTACGAGGACAACTACACCTCGGGCGGTGCGATCGTGCCGGTGGCCGGCAAGATCACGGTGGACACGCCCGAGCGCATGGCCTCCAGTGAGATCAGCTGGAACCGTGATGGCTTCTTCGCCAGCCTGCGCGCGAAGTACACGGGCAAGCGTTACTACACCTACACCAACGACCAGTCGGTGCCGGGCGTGACGACGTTCGATGCGGGCATGGGGTATTCGTTCGGGCCCGGGATGGGCCTGCGCGACATCAAGGTGTCGCTCAACGCGACCAACCTGACCAACAAGCGCTACGCCGGCCAGCTCAGTTCGTTCGCCCCGACCGATCCGACCGGCACCCGCTACGCGATCCACGCCAGCGCGCCGCGCCAGCTGTTCATGACGGTCGCTGCGGAGTTCTGACCGCCACCTGCAAGGGCAAGGGTAGCCACCGACCGTTGGTCGGTGGGCGCAACGCCTCCCAGATGGCTGGGCCAGGCGCGGGGTGTGTGGGTTCGCGGGACGCGCCGTAAACCCATCCATGGGGGCTCGTGAGCCGCATCCATGCGGCACAACGGTCCCGCCAACCCACACACCCCACGCCTCTGACAGTTGGCTGGTGGCCATGGAAATGAAGAGCCGGTGCCGAGCGGAGCGGATCCGTGGTGGGCTGAACGCTCCAAGCCGAACAAGCCACGCCAGAGCAGACGAGGCAAGCAGGCAAGTCAAAGCAAGCGAAGCACACCGGCAAACAAGCACGCTAAAGCACGCCAAGGCACGCCAAAGCGACGGCGTCACCAAGAGCCAGCTCTTTCGTTGCGCACCAGCCCCCTGTCAAAGGGTGGGCACGGGTGGGTTGGCGGGACCATGTGTTGCCATGGATGGCAACACATGAGCTTACATGGACGTACTTGCAGCGGGTCCCGCCAACCCACCCGTGCCTGCCCAGCGCGACACGAACCTGCCCACCAGCTTTTGACCTGCTGTCGCCGTTGCTGTTGCGCTAAAAAAGCCAAAAAAAAGCCGCGACGCCTCTCAGCATCGCGGCTCACCCCGTGGGGGAGGTCACGCATCAAACGGGATGCGCAAAAACATCAGAACATGTGCAGACCACCATTCACCGCATAATCCGCACCCGTCACATACGCCGCATCGTCCGACGCCAACCACGCACACAGACTCGCCACCTCCTCCGGCTTGCCCAGACGACGGATCGGCACCGACCCCGCCAGACGATCCAGCACATCCGGCGGGAAACTGCTGATCGACTGACTCGCGATATACCCCGGCGAAATCGTATTGACCGTCACGCCCCGTGTCGCCACCTCATTGGCCAGCGCCCGGCTGAACCCATGCATCGCCGCCTTCGCCGTCGCGAAGTTCACCTGGCCGATCTGGCCCTTGTGCGCACTGACCGAACCGATGTTCACGATCCGGCCCCAGCCGCGCGTGCTCATCCCATCGATCACCTGCTTGGTGATGTTGAACAGCGCATGCAGATTCGAGCCCATCACCGCGTTCCAGTCGTCCGGACTCATCTGTCGGAACAACACATCGCGGCTGCCGCCGGCATTGTTCACCAGCACATCGATCTCGCCGACCTCGGCCTTCACCTTGGCGAATGCGGCCACCGTCGAAGACCAGTCCGCGGCGTTGCCTTCCGAGGCGATGAAATCAAAGCCGAGCTCGCGCTGCTCGCGCAGCCAGGCGGCCTTGCGCGGTGAATTCGGGGCGCAGCCGGCGACCACGGTATGGCCGTTGCGGGCCAGCTTCTGGCAGATGGCAGTGCCGACACTGCCCATGGCGCTGGTGACGTAGGCGATGCGAAGAGTCATGGCGGAACGCTCCTTGGGAGACGGATCAGGACGCAAGCGGGTACAGGCCGAACAGCAGCCCGCCGAACATCAGCAACATCGAAATGGCGATGGCCCACTTCAGGGTGAACTTCTGGTGGTCGGCGAATTCCACCTTCGCCAGGCCGACCAGCAGATAGGTCGAGGGCACCAGTGGGCTGAGCAGATGCACGGGCTGGCCTGCCAGCGAGGCGCGTGCCATTTCCACCGGGGTGATGCCGTAGTTGCCGGCCGCCTCGGACAGGATCGGCAGCACGCCGAAGTAGAAGGCATCGTTGGACATGAAGAAGGTGAACGGCATCGAGGCCAGGGCGGTGATCACCGCCAGGTACGGGCCCCAGCTGTCCGGGATGATCGCCAGGAAGCTGTGCGACATCGCCTCGACCATGCCGGTGTTGTTGAGGATGCCGGTGAAGATGCCGGCCGCGAAGATCAGCGACACCACCGAAAGAACGTTGCCGGCATGGTTGACCACGCGGCGGCGCTGCTCGGCCAGGTTCGGGTAGTTGATCACCAGGGCGATCGCGAAGCCGACCATGAACAGCACCGGCATCGGCAGCACGCCCAGAATCAGTGCGGTCATCAGCGCGATGGTCAGGCCGAGATTCACCCACAGCAGCTTCGGACGCTTGGTGTCCTCGGCATCTTCCACGGTCGGCAGCGTGTTGCCGTCATCGGAGACGCTGTTGTCCATCCAGCTGCCGCCCTGCGGCAGGGTCACCACGCCCAGGCGACGGCGCTCCTTCATGCCCAGGTACCAGGCCAGCACCAGCACGCCCGCACAGGCGATCACCATCGAGGGAATCAGCGGCACGAACACGTCGGCCGGGTCCACATGCAGTGCCGTGGCGGCGCGTGCGGTCGGGCCGCCCCACGGGGTCAGGTTCATCACGCCGCCGGCGAGGATGGTCACGCAGGTCATGTTCAACGCGTTCATGCCCAGCCGCTGATACAACGGCAGCATCGCCGAGACGGTGATCATGTAGGTGGTCGAGCCGTCGCCGTCGAGCGAGATCAGCATCGCCAGGATGGCGGTGCCGAGCACGATCTTCATCGGGTCGCCCTTGACGAAGCGCAGGATGATCCGCACCAGCGGATCGAACAGCCCGGCATCGATCATCACCCCGAAGTACAGGATGGCGAACATCAGCATCACGCCGGTCGGCGCGATCTTCTTGATGCCTTCCAGCATCATGTCGTCGATGCCGGCCGCGAAGCCGCCGATCAGCGCGAACAGGATCGGAATGGTGATGAGGGCGACCAGCGGCGAGAGCCGCTTGCTCATGATCAAGTACATGAATGTAATGACCATGCCAAAGCCGAGGATGCTCAGCATCATCTGCATTCTCCAGAAGCAACGGGGCGGAAAGAGGGGGTCAGAAGTCGTACTGCAGGCGGCCGGTGACCGCGCGGGTGCGATCCACGGTGGCGTCGGCCAGGCGGTCGCGGTTGCGGCTTTCGATCAGGTTGAGCATGAAGCGCAGGTTCGGGCGCATGTACCAGTTGCCGCCCAGCGTCCACGCCTCGGTCTGGCCATCGCGCAGATCGGGCTGGCCGATCAGGTGCTGGTCGCCGCGCATCTGGTCATAGCGCAGCGCCAGTTCGAACGCGCCGGCCCTGTGCTGGAAATCCTTGACCCGCCCGAAGCGGCCGGTCTTGCCGTCGTACACGCGCGATTCGCCGGTGACGAACCAGCTGAGCAGGCCGTAGCCGGCCAGCACCTTGCCGCGCTGGCTGCCGTCGTCGAAGGTGGCGCCGCTGAATTCGCCCTGCCACGACAGTGGCCCACGGACCTGGGCGTACTCCAGCGACCACTTGTTGACGTCGGTATCGCGGCCGGCCGAGAAGTCCACCAGGGTCAGGCGGCTGTTGTCGGAGAGGTGACCGGCCGGGCGCGGGCGGATCTTCAGCCCGGGCACGCCGCTGGCGCCGGGGTTGTCGTAGCGCTCATGCGCCAGCGACACGCCCAGGTGCAGCACATCACCGGCGGTGGCGCCCGGGGCCCAGGTCGCGCGGCCACCGGCGGCGCGGCCCTTGACCTGCCACGCATCGATGCTTTCCAGGCTGTAGGCGCTGGCGGCCCAGGTCATGTCACCGCGTGCAGCCTGCCAGGAGGCGCCGAGGCGGTACAGCGGGGCCAGCGTGGTGCCGGCATTGCCGCGCTCCAGGAAGGTGCCGTAGTTGGAACTGGTGCGGTCATCCAGCGAGAAGAACTGCTTGAACTGGCCCACGGTCAGCTTGCCGGCCTCGCCGAAGCTGCGGCTGACGAAGACATCCTTGGCTTCGACGCGGTCGCCGGAAAAATCTGCTTCCAGCTTGTAGTCGACGGCAAAGAACTTGCCGGACACGTCAAGCCACGCGCGGCGGATCTCAGTGTCGTCCTTGTTCGGGGTGCCGCGGCTGTCGTTGTGGAAATCGGCGAAGTCCAGGTGCAGGCGGCCGCCGAGGCTGGCCGTGACCGGGCGGTCCTCATCACCGTCGTCGGCGGCCCAGGCCGGCGCGGCCAACAACAGGGTGCAGGCGGCAGGCATGCACCAGCGCAAGGCGTTCAGTTCCATGGACCCTCCCAGGTACCGGATGTTCGGGGGTGACGCGATGGCGCAGCCTAGTGCCGGGATGCTGTCATCCACCTGTCAGCCATTGCTGCGCCGCAGCGAAACGCACGGATGCGGCTGCACGCGCTAGCATTCCCGCACCTTTCCCGATCCCGACCGATGCGCATCCTGCTGGTGGAAGACAACCCGGACCTGGCCGACGCGATCGTCCGTCGCATGCGCCGCAGCGGCCACGCCGTGGACTGGCAGAGTGACGGGCTGGCCGCGGCGAGCGTGCTGCGCTACCAGAGCTTCGATCTGGTCGTGCTCGATATCGGCCTGCCCAAACTGGATGGGCTGCGCGTGCTGGCCGGCATGCGCGAGCGCGGTGACAGCACCCCGGTGCTGATGCTGACCGCGCGCGACGGGATCGAGGACCGCGTGCAGGCGCTGGATGTCGGCGCGGACGATTACCTGGGAAAACCATTCGATTTCCGCGAATTCGAAGCGCGCTGCCGCGTGCTGCTGCGGCGTACCCGGGGCCAGGCCAGCGAGGTGGTGCAGATCGGTGGGTTCCAGTTCGACAACGCCGCGCACCGGGTCAGCCTGGACGGCCAGCCGATCGAGCTGCCCAACCGTGAGTACCGCCTGCTCGAGATTCTGATGGGGCGGCTGGGGCAGGTGGTCGGCAAGGACGAGATCGGCAATGGCCTGTTCGGCTTCGATGACGAGGCCGGTCCCAACGCGATCGAGCTCTATGTCGGCCGCCTGCGCCGCAAGCTGGCCGACGCGCCGCTGCGGATCGTCACCGTGCGTGGCAGCGGCTACCTGCTCGAAGCGCATGACGCCACGCCCGACGGCGGCGCCGATGGCGGCTGAGGCCCGCACGCCGACGTCGATCCGGCGCACGCTGTGGCTGTACCTGGGCGGCCTGATGGCGCTGTTCGCCGTGGCGTTGTTCTTCGGCGCGCGCGACTACGGCCAGCGCGCCGCCAACCGTTCCTACGATCACCTGCTGGTGTCCTCGGCGCTGTCGATCATCGATTCGGTGGCGCTGGTGGATGCGCAGTGGCAGGTCGATCTGCCGTACGCCTCGCTGGACCTGCTGGCGATGGCGCCGGAGGACCGCGTGTTCTACCGCGTCTCCGATGCGCGCAACCAGACCGTGACCGGCTACGGCGATCTGCCCGCGCCGCCGCGCGCGCCGAGCGATCGCCCGCAGTTGTTCGACGCGCCCTACAGCGGGGAGACGGTGCGCTTCGTGGTGGTGTCGCGCCGGGTCTCCTCGCCGTCCGCCCAGGCCGAAGTGCGCGTGCAGGTGGGGCAGACGCGACGGGCGCGCGAGGCGCTCGCGCAGGACATGGTGACCCGCGCGCTGGTCGCGATCGTGGTGCTCTCGCTGTTGTCGCTGGCACTGGTCGCGCTCGGCGTGCACCGCGCGCTGCGGCCGCTGGTGCGGGTCGAACGCGAGCTGTCCCGGCGCGAACCGTCCGACCTGCGGCCACTGGACGCCGCCACGCCGCAGGAGATGGACCAGATGGTCGGCGCGCTGAACCACTTCATGGGCCGACTCTCGAGCAGCAATGAAACCCTGCGTGCCTTCATGGCCGAGGCCGCGCACCAGATGCGCACCCCCTTGGCGGCACTGCGTGCGCAGGCCCAGCTGGCGCTGGACGATGAAGATCCGGAAGACATGCGGCGCAGCCTGCAGGCGATCGAGCGCAATGCCACCCACATGAGCCGCCTGCTCAACCAGCTGCTCAGCGATGCCAGCGTGATCCATCGCGCGAACCTGCAGCGCTTCGCCCTGGTCGACCTGGCCGAGATCGTGCACCAGGCCCTGCACGAGGCCTTGCCGCAGGCATTGCCCGCACCTCGCGTACAGCTGGCGGTGACCAGCGATCCGGCCTGGGTCAACGGGGATGCACTGCTGCTGCGCGAAGCGATCAAGAACCTGATCGACAATGCGCTCAAATACGGCGGCGACGGCGTACTGCAGCTGGCGCTGACCACCGATGACAGCCACTGCGTGCTGACCATCGCCGACCACGGCCCGGGCATCGCACCGGCCGATGCCGAACGCGTGTTCGAGCGCTTCGCACGTGGCGAAGGCGCCGCGGCCGGCGGTGCCGGACTGGGTCTGGCGATCGTCAAGCGCGTGGTCGACAGTCATGGCGGCCACATCGATCTGGCCAACCGTGTGGGTGGCGGGCTGGTCGCCACCATCCGGATGCCGAGGAGGCACGCATGAAACGCTGGCATGGCCTGTTGCTGTTGCTGTTCACCACCACGGTCTTCGCTGATCCGGGCGATGTGCAGCGCTTCCCGGCGCAGGGCGCTCCCACCGCGCAGCTGCGCATCCACGGCTCGACCGACATCGAAGTCTTCGCCACGGTGATCGCCGATTACCAGCGGCTGCATCCCGGCACGGAGATCGTCTACGAAGACATCATCACGCAGGACATGTATGCGCGCTACCTGCGGGATCGCAGCGGTCCGGCTTCACCGGACATGCTGATCAGCAGTGGCATGGATCTGCAGGCCAAGCTGGTCAACGATGGCCATGCGCTGGCGCACCGCTCGGCGCAGACGGATGCGCTGCCCGGCTGGGCACAGTGGCGGCACGAAGCATTCGGGATCAGCTATGAGCCGGTCGCGATGGTCTACAACACCCGTACGCTGCCGGCGGCCCGGGTGCCGCATACGCGCCGGCAGCTGCTGGAGCTGCTGCGGGCGCCCGATGCGCCATTGTTGGGCCGGGTGGGAACCTACGATGTGCAGCGCAGCAGCGTCGGCTATCTGTTGGCGACCCAGGACGGCCAACGCGGCAGCATGGCCGGCGCCCTGCTCGGAGCGCTGGGCGACAACCGGGTGCAGCTGGAGGAGCGCACCGGCGTGCTGCTCGACAAGGTCAGCAGCGGCCAGCTCTCGCTGGTCTACAACGTGCTCGGCTCCTATGCGCAGGCCCGGATCGATGCGGGTGCGCCGCTGGGCATCATCGAACCGGAGGACTACACGCTGGTGATGCTGCGCACCGCGGTAATTCCGCGCGGTGGCCGGCATCCGGAAGAAGCCCGCCGCTTCCTCGACTATCTGCTGTCACCGCGCGGGCAGCAGGTGCTCTCCCGCGAGGCGCGGCTGATGCCGATCCTGCCGGCGGCGGGCCAGCGCCGTGGCGCTTCGCCGGAGCGCAGCTACCGTCCGATCCAGCTCGGCCCGGGCCTGCTGGTGTACCTGGACGGACTCAAGCGCCGCCAGTTCCTGGAAGCGTGGCGCGGCAGCATGCAGCAGGAGCGGTGAGGCTGCCAGCGGCCTCACCGCTCCTGCTGCCCGCGCATTCCATCTGCGCTGCCAGGATGCCGGTAGTGACGGCCGCTGGCCGTCAACCTCATTACAATCGACCCCATGAGTGACATCACCGTTCTGGTCGCCGACGACCATCCCCTGCTGCGTGCCGCTGTCGTGCATTCGCTGCGCCAGGCGCTGCCGCAGGTCAATGTGATCGAAGTGGCCAGTGCCGCGACGCTGGAAAGCGCGCTGGGCCAGCACCCGGAGATCGAGCTGGTCCTGCTGGACCTGACCATGCCCGGCGCACGCGGGTTCTCCTCGCTGCTGCATGTGCGCGGATCGCACCCGGACATCCCGGTCGTGATCGTCTCGTCCAACGACCACCCGCGCGTGATCCGCCGCGCGCAGCAGTTCGGCGCCGCCGGCTTCATCCCCAAATCGGCGCCCGCCGAGACCATCGGCCAGGCCGTGGCCGCCGTGCTTGACGGCGGCGTGTGGTTCCCGGCCATGGCTGCGGAACGCTCCGAGTCCGATGCCCTGCTGGCCGCGCGCCTGGCCCAGCTCACCCCGCAGCAGTTCCGGGTGCTGCTGAGCCTGGCCGACGGCCTGCTCAACAAGCAGATCGCCTACGAGCTGGGCCTGGCCGAGAACACGGTCAAGGTGCACGTCACCGCGATCCTGAAGAAGCTCGAGTGCCACAGCCGCACCCAGGCGGCAGTGCTGGTGAAAGCGCTGGAGCCGGAAGGAGATGCCGGCGCAGGGCTGTAGAGGCGCACCCTCAGCTGCGATGCCGCACCAGCAGCTGTGTCATCAACGCCCGCAACGCCGGTGGGCGTACCGGCTTGGACAGGAAGCCCCAGCCATTCTCCATCGCCTGCGCCTTGAGCGCATCGTCGCGCTCGGCGGTGACCAGGATCACCGGTGGACGTGCCTGCCACAGCGTGCACAGTGCTTCGTACAGGTCCGGGCCGTGCCACTGGCCCATGCGCACGTCCAGCAGCAGCAACTGCGGCGGGTTGAAGGCCGAGGCGATCTCCAGCGCCGGCTGCGGGCCATCGGCCAGCTCCACCACGCAGCCCCAGCGTTCCAGCAGCGCACGGGTAGCCGCGCAGACGCGCGGGTCGTCGTCGATGCTCCATACCCGGCAGCCGCGCAGCGGGCTGTCGTCGCCCGGCTCGGCGTTCGGCACCGGGGCGGCGGCGGGCAGGGGGACGTCGCCGGCGGCGCCCAGCGGTACGTCGACCGCGAACACGCTGCCGCTGCCCAGGGTGGAACGCAGGTGGATGCGGTGCCCCAGCAGGCGGCCGATGCGCTCGACAATCGCCAGGCCCAGCCCGGCGCCGCGCTCCTGGTCCACGCCGTCATCCAGGCGGCGGAACTCTTCGAAGATTTCGCCCTGCAGGCTCTCGGGAATGCCCGGGCCCTGGTCGTGCACTTCGATGCGCAGCTGATCGCCCACGCGCCGACAGCCAATGAGCACGCGCCCGCGCGGGGTATATCGCAGCGCATTGGACAGGAAGTTCTGCAGGATGCGGCGCAGCAGGGCTTCGTCGCTCACCACCACCGCGCGGGTGTCCACCCAGTCCAGCTTCAGACCACGGCCTTCGGCGGCAATGCCGAACTCGCGCGCCAGCGTTTCCAGCAGTGGCGACAGTGCGAATGCATGCACCTGGGTCTGCAACGTGCCGGACTCCAGCCGCGAGATGTCCAGCAGGCTGTTGAGAATGGAATCCTGCGCGGCCAGCGCGGCGTCGACATGCTCGGTCAGTTCCCGCGCATCGCCGCCCAGCTTGCCGCGCAGCACCGAGACGAACATGCGCGCCGCATTGAGCGGCTGCAGCAGGTCGTGCACCGCCGAGGCCACGAACCGTGATTTGTAGCGGTTGGCGCGCTCGGCCTCGCGCCGTGCTTCGTCCAGATCGCGGGTGCGCTCGGCCACGCGATGCTCCAGGGCATCGGCCAGCGAGCGCAGCTCGCGCGCGGTGTTCTTGTAGCTGGTGATGTCTGCGTAGCTGGTCACGAAGCCGCCGTCGGGCAGGGGATTGCCGCGTATTTCCAGCACGGTGCCGTCGTCCTTCTCGCTCTCGCGCATGTGCGGGCGGCCGCTGCGCAGATGGTTGAGGCGACGCTCGATCGCTTCTTCGATCGGCCCGGGCCCGAGCAGGCCACGGCGCGCGTTGAAGCGGAAAATCTCTTCGATCGGCCGCCCGACCTGGATCAGGCCGGACGGAAACCGGAACAGCTCCAGATAGCGCGCGTTCCACGCCACCAGCTTCTGCTCGTTGTCGATCACCACCACGCCCTGCGGCAGGTGCGCCAGGCTGCGGCTTAGGCCGCTGTCGGCCTGCTGGGCGGCCTGCAGCACGCCGTCCTGCGCGGTACGCAGCTCCTGTGCATGCTGTTTGAGCACGCTTTCCAGCTCGCGCCGGCTGCGCTGGCGATGGGCGGCCAGGCGCCGCCGCTGCTGGATGAACAACACCAGGAAGCCCAGTGCCAGCCACGCCGCACCGCCTCCGATGGCGGCACTGCGCCCGGCGCTGGTGGCAGCGCCGGCATCGTGCAGCAGGTGCAGGTTCCACTGCTCCTCGGGCAGCGCCAGGGTCTGCCAGAGCATCTCGCCCGGCAGCACCGGATCGAGCAGGTGGACCATGCGGCCGCCATCGTCGAGCACGCTGCCGGTGCGTACCCGCAGCGGTTGCAGCGAGCGGTCGGCGTACTGGCGGCTGTCGAGCATCTCGCTGCGTTCGGCGGCGCCCAGCGGGCGCAGCAACCGGTAGCGCCAGGCGTCGCGGTTGGCCAGGAACACCACATCGTGCTCGTCGCTGGCCAGCACCACGTCGGGGCTGGTCAGCCATTCCTGCTCCAGCGCGGCCAGTTCGATCTTGATCACCACCACGCCGATGCGCGCGCCGTCTTCCTCGATCGCCTGCGACAGGTAGTAGCCGGGCACGCCGGTGGTCATGCCGATGCCGTAGAAGCGGCCGTGGCCGCTGGCCAGCGCTTGGCGGTAGTAGGGACGGTAGCTGTAGTCCTCGCCGACGTTGCTGCTGGGCTGGTCCCAGTTGCTGGCGGCCACGGCCACGCCGTCACGCCCGACCAGGGTCAGGGTGGAGGCGCGGGTGACCTGGTTGGCGCGCTGCAGTTTCAGGTTCAGCCGCTGGCGGGCGGCGGCATCGGGGCGCCGCTGCAGCGCCCCACGCAGGTCCGGGTCCAGCGCCAGCACCTGCGGCAGCGTGCCGAAGCGGTCGATGCGCTGCTGCAGGCCCTGGGCGTACAGCTCCAGCTGACGCTGCACCTGGCCGCTCTCGGTGGCCAGCGCGCGGCGCCAGGCGTAGTGGCCGGCCGCGGCCGCGCACAGCACGGTACCGCCGATCATCACCAGCAGGGTCAACAGCAGGGTGCGGTGGCGGCCGAGCCAGTACATGGGCGGCAGTCTACGATCGCGCGTCGGGCGTGGTGTGCACGCCCGACGCGCCGGTTGCGGTCGGCGGCGCAGGGCTCAGAAGTGCATCTGCGCGCGCAGTTCGAAGATTTCCGGCTGGCTGCGCACGCCACGACGGCTGGCATCGACCTTGACGTAGTTCGCCTGGAACTTGAAGTGCGAGGTCAGGTACCAGTTGGCGCCGAGGGTCCAGTCGTGCTGGCGACCGCCGAACACGTCGGCATCATCCAGATCGATGCGGCTGTAGCGGGTGACCAGCTCGACCGCACCGTAGTCGTGGGCCGGCTTGACGTTGGCTACGGCGCCGGCGGTGTACGGGCGCGATTCCCCGGTCAGGATCCAGCTGGCCATCGCGTACTGGCCGTTGCCGGTGTAGTCCGGCTTGCCGTCCCGGCTGACCGTGGTCTGCAGCGCTTCGCCCTGCAGCGAGAACGGGCCGCGGATCCAGATGCCTTCCAGGCCGGTGCGCACGATCTTGTCGGCGGTGGTCAGCGCACCGGAGTCGACAAGGCGGATGTCGGTCAGGCCGGCTTCCGGGCGTGCGCGCAGGCGGGCGCTGGCCGGGTGCGAGACATCGCGGCCATCGCGGTACCCGCGCGGATTTTCCTGCGAATAGGCCAGGCCCAGGTGGATCACGTCGCCTGCGGCCTTGACCGGGGTCCACACGGCACGCACGGCCTGCGTGGTGCCGGGATTGTCGCCCTGCAGGTCCTTGCCGCCATAGGCGCCGGCCTGCAGGAGGTACTGCGGACGCTCCAGCACCCATTCGGCACCGGTGCGGCGGCCTTCGTAGAACGCCTGCACGGGCAGGGCGGTCTCCAGGAAGCTGCCGGCGCGCGAGGAGGTGCCCGCGTCCAGGCCGACCGGGGTCTTCATGTAGCCGAAGCGGAAGCGGCCGATGTCGCTGCCGAAGAAGGCCTTGCTTTCGAAGCGGACGAACACGTCCAGCCAGGTGTCGGCCTGGAAGTCGTAATAGACCATGGCGTCGTACACGCCCTTCTTCTTCAGGGTGGCGCCGAATTCCTTGCGGCGCACGGCGTCGGCGTCTTCGATGCCGCTGTTGCCGGAGAAGTCGTTGAGGTCGTAGGCGATGTTGGCAGTCGCTGCCAGCTCGGTACCGTCACTGAAGGTGGTCTTGGTCGGCCAGTTGTCCCAGTCGGCCGCGGTGGCGGCGAGCGGGGCGGTGGTCAGGGCCAGGGCGATGAACAGGGGCGTAGGGCGCATGGGCGGTAGCTGCTAGATAAGGGTGGGGCAGAACAACAACGGCCGCGGACGGCAAATCTGAGGGGCTGTCGTCCCCTGATCCGCCGCTGGGCCACCCGCCGCCGTGGGGGCGCGGTGCCGGGCCAGTGTAGGCAGTCCGGCCAGCTGAACCGGGGGGCTAGTACCAATAGGTTATCTGCGTTGGCGAGATGCGGGCGTAAAAAGGCCACGCCAGATGCCGCCCAGCGCGGCCGGCATCCATCGTGACACTGCCGGAGCTTCCCATGCACGTTCCCACCACCGCCCCGCTGGCGGCCAAGCCGCTGCCGTTCTACCGCCAACTGTATTTCCAGGTGGTGGTGGCGATCGTCCTCGGTGCCATCCTCGGCCATTACGAGCCGGCCTTCGCCGAATCGCTCAAGCCGCTCGGCGACGCCTTCATCAAGCTGGTGAAGATGATCATCGCCCCGGTGATCTTCCTGACCATCGTCACCGGCATCGCCGGCATGACCCACCTGCGCACCGTGGGCCGGGTGTTCGCCAAGTCGATGGCCTACTTCCTGTTCTTCTCCACGCTGGCCCTGGTGGTCGGCATGGTGGTGGCGCACGTGGTGCAGCCGGGCGCGGGCATGAACATCAACCCGGCCGACCTGGACCAGACCGCGGTCAACGGCTACGTGCAGAAATCGCATGAGCTGACCCTGGTCGGCTTCGCGATGGACATCATCCCGGCCACGCTGGTCAGTGCCTTCGTCGAGGGCAACATCCTGCAGGTGCTGTTCGTGGCGGTGCTGTTCGGCATCTCGCTGGCCCTGACCGGCGAGAAGGGCCGCCCGGTGCTGACCTTCCTGGAGGCGCTGACCGCGCCGGTGTTCCGTCTGGTCCACCTCCTGATGAAGGCCGCCCCGATCGGTGCGTTCGGCGCGATCGCCTTCACCATCGGCAAGTACGGGGTCGGCTCGCTGGTCAACCTGGCCTGGCTGGTCGGCTCGTTCTACCTGACCGCCTTCCTGTTCGTGGCGGTGATCCTGGGCGTGGTCTGCCGCCTGTGCGGGTTCTCGGTGTTCAAGCTGGCCCGCTACCTCAAGGCCGAGCTGCTGCTGGTGCTGGGTACTTCGTCTTCCGAATCGGCGCTGCCCTCGCTGATGGAGAAGATGGAAAAGGCCGGCTGCAGCAAGTCCGTGGTGGGCCTGGTGGTCCCGACCGGCTACTCGTTCAACCTGGACGGCACCAACATCTACATGACCCTGGCGGCGCTGTTCATCGCCCAGGCGACCAATACCGAGCTGACCCTGGGCCACCAGATCGCCCTGCTGCTGGTGGCGATGCTCAGCTCCAAGGGCGCGGCCGGCGTCACCGGGGCCGGCTTCATCACCCTGGCCGCCACCCTGGCCGTGGTGCCGGAAGTGCCGGTGGCCGGCATGGCACTGATCCTGGGCGTGGACCGTTTCATGAGCGAATGCCGCTCGCTGACCAACTTCATCGGCAATGCCGTGGCCACCGTGGTGGTCTCGCGCTGGGAAAACGCGCTGGATCGCGACCGCCTGGCGATGGTGCTCGACGGCCGCGAAGCCGAGCTGCCGCCGCTGGTCGTCGACGACCTGCCGTCGAGCCTGCCGGCCCCGGCGCACTGAGCCCGATGGCCTGATTGTGTGGTGCATGGTCGTGCCGTTCCTGCCGGGGCGGGACGGCCATGTTTTGTTTTGAAGGCCCGGTACGCGGTGCTGGATTATGTGCGGTTGCAGCATGACCGCGACAGCGTAGCGACAGGTCCGTCCACGCCAACGGGGGTATGATCCCCTGTTCCTCTCGCCCATTCATCTGCAGAAAGCGATGTCCAACGAAGATTTCAAACAGGCAGCCCTCGACTATCACCGGCTCTCGCCGCCCGGCAAGATCAAGGTCACCGCGACCAAGCCGATGTTGACCCAGCGCGATCTGTCGTTGGCGTACTCCCCGGGCGTGGCACACGCCTGCGAGGCGATCATGGCCGACCCGCAGCAGGCCAGTGAACTGACCGCCCGCGGCAACCTGGTCGCCGTGATCTCCAACGGCACCGCCGTGCTAGGCCTGGGCAACATCGGCCCGCTGGCCGGCAAGCCGGTGATGGAAGGCAAGGGCGTGCTGTTCCAGAAGTTCGCCGGCATCGATGTGTTCGACATCGAGATCGATGAGAACGACCCGGACAAGCTGGTCGACATCATCGCCTCGCTGGAACCGACGTTCGGTGGCATCAACCTGGAAGACATCAAGGCACCGGAGTGCTTCATCGTGGAGCGCAAGCTGCGCGAGCGGATGAACATCCCGGTGTTCCATGACGACCAGCACGGCACCGCGATCATCGTGGGCGCGGCCGTGCTCAACGCCATGCTGGTCACCGGCAAGAAGATCGAAGACGTGAAGCTGGCCACCACCGGCATGGGCGCCGCGGGTATTTCCTGCGTCAACATGCTGGTCTCGCTGGGCCTGAAGAAAGAGAACATCCTCGCCTTCGACCGCGATGGTGTGATCCACACCGGCCGCACCGACCTGGACCCGGAGAAGGCGCGTTACGCGCGTGATACCGACAAGCGCACGCTGGCCGAGATCGTCGACGGCGCGGACATCTTCCTGGGCCTGTCGGCACCGGGCATCCTGACCGCGGACATGGTCAAGACCATGGCCAAGGATCCGGTGATCTTCGCGCTGGCCAACCCGACGCCGGAGATCATGCCGGAAGTGGCCCGTTCGGTCCGCCCGGATGCGCTGATCGGTACCGGTCGTTCGGACTATCCGAACCAGATCAACAACGTGCTGTGCTTCCCGTACCTGTTCCGTGGTGCGCTGGACGTCGGCGCGACCGCGATCAACGAAGAAATGAAGATCGCCTGCGTGCACGCGATCGCCGCGATGGCGCGCCGCGAAGCCAGCGATCTGGGCTCGGCCTATGGCGATGAGACGCCGAGCTTCGGCCGCGATTACCTGATTCCGCGTCCGTTCGACCGCCGCCTGCTGGTGGAGCTGTCGGCCGCCGTGGCGCAGGCCGCGATGGATTCCGGCGTGGCCACCCGTCCGGTCGCCGACATGGGCGCGTACCGCGAGAAACTGGCCCAGTTCGTCTACCGCACCAGCCTGATGATGAAGCCGGTCTACGACCGCGCGCGGTCGGACAAGCAGCGCGTGGTGTACGCCGAAGGCGAGGAAGAAGTGGTGCTGCGCGCGGTGCAGAACGTGGTCGACGAGGGCCTGGCGCAGCCGATCCTGATCGGCCGCCCGGACGTGATCGAATCGCGTATCGAGCGCCTGGGCCTGCGCATGAAGGCCGGTGTCGACTTCGACATCACCAACATCAACGACGACCCGCGCTTCAACGAGTACTGGCAGTACTACCACAACCTCACCGGCCGTCGCGGCGTGACCGTGGCCGCCGCCAAGAACCTGATGCGCTCGCGCCCGACGCTGATCGCGGCGGTGATGGTGGCGCGCGGCGAAGCCGACGCCATGCTGACCGGCGTGGTCGGCCGCTTCCACAAGAAGCTCGGCTACGTGCGCAGCGTGCTGCCGCTGGAAGCGAAGGTGACCTCCACCTCGGCGATGACCGGCGTGATCAACCAGCAGGGCGTGTTCTTCTTCGTGGATACCCACGTGCAGGAAGATCCGACCGCCGAGCAGATCACCGAAGCCACGCTGCAGGCGGCGTACCGCATGAAGCTGTTCGGCATCGAGCCGAAGGTGGCCCTGCTGTCGCACTCCAACTTCGGCAGCCACGATTCCCGTGACGCGCTGAAGATGCGTGCGGTCCGCGAGATGCTGCTCAAGCGCAACCCGCGCTTGAACGTGGATGGCGAGATGCAGGGTGATACCGCATGGGATGAAGCCCTGCGCCAGAAGCTGCTGCCCAACAGCACGCTGAAGGGCCGCGCCAACCTGTTCGTGCTGCCGAACCTGGAAGCGGCCAACATCGCCTACAACCTGGTGCGCGTGTTCACCGACGGCGTGGCGATCGGTCCGATCCTGATGGGCGTGGCCAAGCCGGTGCACATCCTGACCACCAGCGCGACCTCGCGCCGCGTGCTTAACATGACCGCCATCGCGGCCGTGGATGCGCAGATCCGCAAGCAACTGGAGGCGGAAAAGAACGCGTAAGGCGTTCTTTCCCCCTCTCAGTCGCCAGAACGCGCCCTTCGGGGCGCGTTCTCGTTTCGCGCAGCGAAACGGGTAGCTGCCGACCGTTGGTCGGCAGGCATCAGTGAAATGGACCGGCGCGACGCGCCGGTCCATTTTTGCCTTTGCCGTGCGGCCGTTGTGGCACCTGCATCTGCCACACGCGCGCCGCGCAGCCGTCACCACCCTGCAACCTCCCAAGCGCCCAATACCCCCACGCGGCCCGGCCGTGGCGACGCTCCGGTGGGGGCGTCGCCACCCTGGGCCCGACCATATCCTCCACGGTCAGCCACGGGAACGGTGTCATGCGCGATCCACGCACGAAGCGGTACTTCCAGCAGTTGTTCGCGTTGTACGCCGGCTTGGTCGGCGCGCGCTGACCCACGAAAGCGTACCGACCCACGATCGGTACCTGCCATCGCCCCGTGGGCACCGTGGGCACCGTGGGCACCGTGGGCACCGATGGCACCGGTAGTGCCGGCCGCTGGCCGGCTCCTCCCGGATGCCGGACCACCACCTGCAATCAGCGTGCCCGCACGTACTGTTCCCACAACGCCGGCAACGCCACGCCGCTGAGTGTTTCCCACAGCGCCGGCGTATAGCGCCCCTCGCGCAGCGCGCCATCAAGCGCCATTACCAGCCCGGGATGCTGCGCCTCGCTCCAGGCCAGGAACGCACCGGTCACCCGATAGCCGGTATCGAAGTTCTGGTCCGGCTTGACCTGCGTCGGCAGCGCCCAGCCCGCCCCGGCGTTGTCCTTGCCGTAGCGGTCGCGGGCGTAATCGGCGATGCCTTCGACCAGCCAACCCGGCACGCGCGCATTGGCGTATTCCGGGTAGCCCTGCACGATGTGCATCGCCTCGTGGGTGACCAGATCGATGTCGCCCGGGTGCGTGTGCAACCAGGCCGGGTTGATCGTGATCGTCGCCGCCTGCGCCTTCTCACCGACAAAAGCGATGCCGTCGTACGCCGGATCGATGACGATGCCGACCTGCGTCGGCGCGGCCGGATGGAAGTCGGCACGTTCGCGCAGATACGCGCCGAAGAAGGTCTCGATGATGCGCTCCCGCACCGGCGCAGCCAGCGCATCGCTGGCGTCGCGGTAGTGCAGGGTCACGCCGTCGCGGGTCTGCGTGGTCTCGAATGCCTGCGCATCGGCGACCCCGGCGGTGACGAGCAGGGCGGCCAGCAGGCCACGGGTGATCGGCAGGGCGGTCCTCATCGTGCCGGCACCGGCGCGAGCAGCTCGACTTCCGCCAGTTGCAGGCGCCCCGGTGCGCCGATGCGCAGCCGGTACTCGGCGTAGCGTCCCGGCTGGGCGATGCGGAACGGACGGGTCTGCATCGCCCACGCGAACGCCTCGCCGCGGCGCTGGTCGACCTGCACCCAGCGGCCACCGGCGGTGCGCGCCTCCAGGGTCCATTCACCGCCACGGACCGGGCCATTGCCGCTGGTCAGCGTGTACATCGACGGCGTACCCGCGGCGACGTTGCTGAAGGTGATCGTGCTTGCTCCGCCCAGCGGCAGCGCCGTGGCGGCATCGTCATCGATCAGGGCCTCCGCCGCGCGGCCATCGCCGAGCTGGGCGGTGGCACCACTGCCCAGCAGATCATGCAGCAGGGCCGGCTGCTGGCCGCGCGCGGTGAGCGAGCGCGGCGCATCGTCGGGACCGGTGCCCCAACGCGAGGGTTCCGGGCCCATGACGAAGTCCAGCGTGGCGCCCTTGGCGAGCAGGTCGTGCGGCAGCCAGGTCCTGGTCCACGGTTTACCGTTGACCTTCAGCGACTGCACGTAGATGTTGCGGTCCGAGTTCTCCGGTGCGTTCACGGTCAACACCGCGCCGCCCTGCAGCTCGACGCGGGCGTGGCGGAACAGCGGCGAACCGATCACGTACTCCGGCGCGCCCATGCGCAGCGGGTAGATACCCAGCGAGGCGAACAGATACCACGCCGAAGTCTCGCCGTTGTCCTCATCGCCCGGGTAGCCCTGGCCGATCTCGCTGCCCAGGTACAGGCGCGACAGGATCTCGCGCACATGCTGCTGGGTCTTCCACGGCTGCCCGGCATACAGGTACATCCACGGGATGTGGTGCGCCGGCTGGTTGCTGTGCGCGTACATGCCCATGCGCACATCGCGCGCTTCGGTCATTTCATGGATGGTGCCGCCGTAGGAACCGGAGAACGCAGCGTCTGCGGTTTCCGGCGTAGCGAAGAACGTGTCCAGCTTGGCCGCCAGCTGATCGCGGCCGCCGTACAGCGCCGCCAGGCCTTCGCCGTCGTGCGCGGCGGTGAAGGCAAACGTCCAGCCGTTGGATTCGGTGTAGTCATGGCCCCACACGCGCGGGTCGTAGTCCTTGGCCGCCAGCCGCCAGCTGCCATCCGGCTTGCGGCCCTGGAAGAAACCGGCGTCGGGGTCGAACAGCGTGGCGTAGGTGCCGGCGCGGTGACGGAAATAATCCGCCTCGGTCGCATAGCGCTCGCGCGCGGCCGGCGCATCGGCCTGCCTGGCCAGCGCCTCGGCCATGTTGGCCACGCCGAAATCGTTGAGCGCACCTTCCATCGTCCACGACATGCCTTCATGCACATCGGCGGTGGCGTAGCCGCGGAACGTGGAGCGGTCCATGCCCTTGCGCCCGACATGGCGGTCGGGCGGGACCACGGTCGCGTTCTTCAGTGCGGCCGCATAGGCCTCCTGCGCGTCGAAGCCGCCGATGCCCTTAAGCCACGCATCGGCGAAGGCCACGTCCGAACTGGTGCCCACCATCAGGTCGGCATAGCCGGGCGAGGACCAGCGGGCAACCCAGCCGCCGGCGCGGTACTGCTCCAGGAAACCCTGCACCAGTGCGCCGGCATCGTCCTTGGTGAACAGTGCGTAGGCCGGCCAGGTGGTACGGAAGGTGTCCCAGAAGCCGTTGTTGACGTAGACCTTGCCATCGCGCACCGGCGCGAAGCTGCGCGTGGCGCTGCCGTCGGTGTTTTCATCCGAGGCACTGGCCTGGCTGGCGTAGCGCCAGTCAGGCGCCGCCGCGGTGCCGGCGTTCTCGTGCCCGGAGTTCGGGTAGAGGTAGAGGCGGTACAGGTTGGAGTACAGGGTGGTTTTCTGGTCGTCGGTGGCATCGCCCACGTCGAAGCGGGCCAGGCGCTGGTCCCAGGCATCCTGCGCGCGCGCCGCCACGCGATCCACATCGTCGGTGGCGGCCAGTTCCAGCGCGAGGTTGTGGCGGGCCTGCTCGACCGAGATCAGCGAGGTGGCGATGCGCATCGCGACGCGGCGGTCGGTGCCGGCGTCGAACTTGATGTAGCCGGTCGGGCGGCCGGTCTTCACCGTCCCGCTGCTGCGCCACGGGCGGTCGAAGCTGGCCACCACGTACATGCGGGTGGCGCCGGTGGACAGGCCGCTGCGCGTGTCGGTGTAGCCGGAGAGCGTCTGCGTCGCCGCATCGAGGGTCAGCCCGCCGCGTGCGTCGACGTTGTCGAACAGCAGGTTGGCATCACCGCCTTCGGGGAACTCGAAGCGGAAGATCGCGGCGTGGTCGGTCGGTGCGATCGCGGCGGCGATGCCGTTGTCGAAGCGCACGTCATAGCGGTACGGGCGGGCCTGCTCGTTGTCGCGGGAAAACGTGAGGGCGCGCTTGCTGCGGTCGGCCTCGGGCACGCCGCGGCTAGCCGACGGCATCACCTGGAAGGTCTGGCGGTCGCCCATCCACGGACTGGGCTGGTGGCTCAGCGCCAGCGCCTGCAGGCGAGGGCGGTTGGCGGCATCATTCTGTTCGTTCCAGCGGTACAGCCAGGTCAGTGAGCCGGCATCGGTCACCGGCGTCCAGAAATTGAAGCCGTGCGGCACGGCCGTGGCCGGGAAATTGTTGCCGCGCGAGAAGGTACCGTTGGCCTGCGTGCCGCGGGTGGTCAGCACCCAGTCCGAGGGCCGCTGTGGCGTGCTGCGCGGCTGCGCTTCCAGGCGGACATCGTCGATCCAGCCGGCCACCGGTGCGCCGTCGGCGCTGGCGACCTCCAGCTCCAGCGCGACCACGCGGCGACCGCGCAGGGCCGGGACATCGCCCAGACGGACGGCTTTGCGTGCCCACTGCTGCGGGTACAGCGTCTTCGAGTCGCCCTGTGCGCGCGCACCCAGCGCGACGCCGTGGTGATCGCGCGCGGCACTGGCCGAGACGCGGGTGCCGTCATCGAGCACCAGGTCGAGCGAGACGTAGGTGGAGGCCACGGTGTCCTTGCCGACGATCTCGGGCAGCACCAGCCAGGAGAGGGTGGTATCGGCGTCGATGGTCAGGTCGGTCTGGAACAGCGCGCGACGCGCCGCGCCCCCGGCACTGGCGTAGTGCAGCGCGTGCAGCCCGCTGTAGCCGACGCCGGGCTTGGCGGCGTAGGGGGAGGTGGGGCCATTGCCGATCCGCACCTGCAGCGCGCCGTCGCTGGCGGCCGGAGCCGGTTGGCCCGGCTCGAAGGAGGTCTGCAGGCCCTGCGCGGCGGCCGGCAGGGCGATCGATGCGCAGGCCAGCGCCAGGGCGAGGGGAAGGGCGCGGCGGGCGGGGCGCAGGTCGGACAGGGTCATGCAAGGGTCTCCCGGGAAGGGCAGGCGGCAGGCAGGACCCGCATCGATGGCCACGGCGGACGGCGTCGCCCCAGCCATCGGCAGACGGCAGGAAAGAGGCGATGCATGTCCGGTGGGGGTCGGGCAGGCGATCGGGTCGATGATCGGTACCCGGCTGATCCTGCATCACGACAACTGGCCCTGACAAGTGCAATTAGTTCGATCTAAATCCGGCAAATTCGTTTCATATCGAATTGTTGACAATGGATTTGGATCGATTTAAAAACAACGGTGGTCCGTGCGGGCGCTGCGCCCGGTCCTGCACCGCGGCATGCCGGGTCCGGCGGCCTTCCCCGGCCGCCAGATGCTAGAATCGGCGGTCTCGCAACCCCCTTTGTGTGTCCACGCCATGAGCCATACCGCCACCGCGCCCGCCAATGCCGAGAAGCGTTACACCGTGCACCGCAGCGACCTGCCGCTGAGCTGCCCGACGCCGGAAATGGCGCTGTGGAACTCGCACCCGCGCGTGTACCTGCCGATCGAAGACGAGCCCAACTGCGAGGCCGCGTGCCCGTACTGCGGCGCCGTGTTCGTGCTCGCCGACTGATCTGCGGACCACACTGTGCGCCGACTGACCGTGGTGCAGCTGCTGCCGGCGCTGCACTCCGGCGGGGTCGAACGCTCCACCCTTGAGATCGCCTCCGCCCTGGTTGCCGCCGGCCACCGGGCCATTGTCGTGTCCGCCGGTGGGCGCCTGGTCGAGCCGCTGCTCGCCAGTGGCGCCGAGCACCTGACCTTGGACATCGGCCGCAAATCGCTGCTGACGCTGCGTCACGTGCTGACCCTGCGCAATCTGTTCAACGAGGTGGGCGCGGACATCGTGCATGCGCGCTCGCGGCTGCCGGCCTGGCTGGGGCTGTATGCCGTGCGCAACCTGCCGGCCGCCACCCGCCCGCACTGGGTCACTACCGTGCACGGGCTCAACTCGCCCGGCCGCTACAGCGCGGTGATGACCAGTGGCGAGCGCGTGATCTGCGTGTCCAACAGCGTGCGTGAGTTCGTGCAGACGCATTACCCCGGCGTTCCGGCCGAGCGCCTGCAGGTGATACCGCGCGGTGTCGATGTCGCGCAGTTCCCGCGCGTGGGTCGGCAGGATCGGCGTGCGCGCCTGGCCGTGGCCGAGCAGCACCCCGCACTGGCGGGCGACGCACCGTTGCTGTTGTTGCCTGGCCGTGGCACCCGCCTGAAAGGGCATCGCCACGCGCTGACGCTGCTCGCCGGGCTGCACGCCGCCGGTGTGCCGGCCAGGCTGTGGATGCCGGGCACGCGCGAGCCGGGCCGCGAATCCTATGTGGCCGAGCTGGAAGCGCAGGCGCGCACCCTTGGCGTGTTCGATGCGGTGCTGATGACCGCGCCGACCTCGCGCATCGCGCAGGCCTATGCGGCCAGTGATCTGGTGCTGCAGCTCTCGGACAAGGCCGAAGCCTTTGGCCGCACCGTGGTCGAAGCGCTGTCGGTGGGCCGCCCCGTGCTGGGCTGGAACCATGGCGGCGTCGGCGAGTTGTTGACTCAGCTGCAACCCTCCGGCGCGGTACCCTTGGGCGACGCCGATGCACTGCTGGCGCGCGCGCAGCAGTTGCTGCTGCAGCCGCCCTCACTGCCGACGCGGATCCCGTTTACCTTGCAGGCAATGCAGCGTGACACGCTCCAGCTCTATACCTCCCTCATCGGCTGAGCCCACCCTCGCACCGGGTTCGCCGGGCTCCCGCGCGGGCCGCTGGGCCCCGTGGTGGGTGATTGCGTTTGTCGCGTTGTGGCCGCTGCCCGGCATCGCCGAGGGCGTGCTCGTGCTAGGCGCGCTGTACGCGGCGGTACGCATGGTGCAGCTCCGCCTGCAGGGTAAACAGCGTCTGCTCAGCAGCCCCGCGTGGGCCCTGACCAGCATCCTGTTCCTGGGCTACTGGCTGCCGCAGGCATTTTCCACCTTCGATGCGATCGATCCCGGCACCGCATGGCGCAAAGCGGCCGCCGGCCTGCGCTATCTGCCCTTCATGTGGCTGGTCGCGATTGCCGTGGCGACCCCGCAGCGGCGTGCGCTGACACTGGGCGGTCTGGCGCTGATCACCGGGCTGTGGACAGTGGATGCACTGGCCCAGGCAATCGTCGGCACCAGCCCCTTGTTCTGGTCGATGGACCAGCTCAAGTGGGCGTTCAGCGGGCACGGCCTGTGCGCGCCCGAAGAGATGGCGTTGGTCGATCGCCTCAGCGGCGTCCTCGGCCCGTGCAATCTCAAGTTCGGCCAGGTGCTGGCCAGTCTGTCGCCGTTCCTGCTGTTCGCCGCCTCACGCCGCGCCGGCATCCTCGGCTGGTCGCTGGTGGCGGCCGCGGTCGGTGTGGTGCTGGTGTTGGCCGGCTCACGCGCGGCGTGGCTGACCTATGCGCTGGTGCTGGTGTTCTCCGGTTGGCGCCTGATCGGCGTGCGCGGGCTGTTGGCCTGCCTCGCCGTCGGTGCGGTGGCGGCGGTCGTGCTGACCGTGAGCGTGCCGCAGGTCGGGGACCGCGTGGCGCGGACTGCCATGGCCTGGGAAGGCGAGAGCGATGGCGTCAACCAGGCGCTGTCCGGGCGCGCGCAGATCTGGTCGGCGGCCACCTGCATGATCGAGGCGCACCCGATCAACGGTGTCGGCGCGCGTGGGTTCCGCGATGCCTACCCGGGCTGCAACCCGGACCCGGCCGCGCAGGAAGTCTGGGGCGCCGGGCCGGCATTGCATGCGCACCAGATTCTGCTCGAGATCCTCTCCGAAACCGGCATCCTCGGCCTGCTGCTGTGGTTGGCAGCCGTGGCCCAGGCATGGCGTGCGTGGCGCTTCGCACCGCCCGAGGCCCGCGAACGTGCGCGCCCGGCGATGCTGGCGCTGGCGGTGACCGTATTCCCGCTCAACACCCATCTGGCGTTCTACTCCACCTTCTGGGGCGGCCTCACGCTGCTGCTGGCCGCGCTGTACGCGGGCAGTCTGTTGGCACGCGACGACGGGTAGAGCCACGCCATGCGTGGCTGCTTGTGGCCCGGGTATGGGGACATACCGACGCACATGCGCGCCATCCACCGATGGGCTCCGCGCCCCGGTCAACGCACTCTCGTGCGGAAGCGTAGAGCCACCCCATGGGTGGCTGTTCGCGGTCTGGCAACCCTGCAGCCACCCATGGGGTGGCTCTACCGAGGGGGGGCGTGCAGCCACCCATGGGGTGGCTTTACCGGTAGTAATCGCTCCGCCCACCGGGCTGGCGCTTGAACCGGCGGTGGATCCACAGGTACTGGTCCGGCGCCTCGCGCACCATCGCTTCGATGGCCTGGTTGACGCGCGCGGTATCGGCCTCGACATCCTCGCTGGGGAAATTCTCCAGCGGTGCGCCGATCTTCAGGAAATACTTCCCGCCTTCGCGACGGTGGAAATACGGGATCACCGCACAGCCGGTCATCCGGGCGAGCTGGTGCGTGGCCGTGATGGTCGAAGCGGTGTGGCCGAAGAACGGCACGAACACGGTGTCCTTGCCGCGCATGTCCTGGTCCGGCGCATACCAGAGGAAGCCGCCCTTCTTGAGGTGCCGCACCGTCGCGCGGATGTCCTCGTTGGCGTACATCGCCTTGGCATAGCGCAGGCGGCCGAACTTCACCGCCCACTCGTACACCGGGTTGCGGTGCTTGCGGTACATGCCGGACAACTCGACGTGGTCGCACAGCAGGCGGCCACACATCTCCAGCGTCATGAAGTGGCCGGACACCAGCAGGACGCCGCGGCCCTCGGCCTGCATGCGGTGCAGGTGCTCCAGCCCTTCGATCTGCACCTGCGGGCGGATGCTGTCGATGCTGCCCCACCAGGCCCGCGCGAACTCGAAGATGCCCACGCCCAGGGCGTCGAAGGAGTCGCGCAGCAGGCGCTGGCGCCAGGCGTCGTCCTTCTCCGGGAAGCACAGCTTCAGGTTGACCTCGGCGGCGCGCCGGCGGCTGCTGGCCAGCCGGTAGGCGACCGTGCCGACACCCCGGCCGAGCGCGCGCTGCAGCATCCACGGCAGGCGGGCGATCGCGAAGGCGAACAGCATGAAGGCGAAGGTCGGCCAGTGGCGCGGGTTGCGCAGGGACGGCCGGGTGGCGGTGGAAGCGTTATCGGACATGCCTCGATTCTAATGGATGCGCCCGGATGCGTCCCGGCGGGGCCCTCACGGCGGCGCGGCGTGTCTTCCCCGCGCCGCTCCCGTATCCTTTGCGCATGCGTAAAAGCCCTGTCGAATGGATCCTGCGCGGCCTGTACTCGGCCGTGCTGTACCTGCTGTTGCCGATCACCGTGTACCACCTGGTCTGGCGGGGCTTCCGGGTGCGCGAGTACTTCCAGCGCTGGGATGAGCGCTATGCCTCCTATCCGCACTCCAGCGGCCAGCCGCGGGTATGGCTGCACGCGGTCTCGGTGGGCGAGGTGAACGCCGCTGCGCCACTGGTGAACGCCCTGCGCGCGCTGCGTCCGGACATCCGCTGGGTGATCACCACCATCACCCCGACCGGCTCCGAGCGCGTCCGCGCGCTGTGGGGCGATGCGGTCGACCACGTGTATCTGCCTTACGACGTGCCGGGCAGCGTCGGTCGTTTCCTGGGCCACTTCAAGCCCAGCCTGGCCCTGATCCTGGAAACCGAACTGTGGCCGAACCTGCTGTTCGGCTGCCGCGACCGCCGGATTCCGGTCTACATCCTCAACGCCCGGCTGTCGGCGCGTTCGCTGCGCGGCTATCGCCTGCTGCGGCCGTTGATCGGTCGCGCGCTGCGCACCGTGACCTGCGTGGCCGCGCAGTCGGCCGACGATGCCGATCGCTTCATCCAGCTCGGCGCCCGTCCGGATCAGGTGCAGCCGCTGGGCAATCTGAAATTCGATATCGCCACGCCGAACGTGCAGGAGTTCATCGCGCGCTTCCACGACCTGGTGCCCGCCGAGCGCCCGGTCTGGATTGCCGCCAGCACGCACGAGGGCGAGGAGCAGGCCACCATCGATCTGCATCGCCGCCTGCGCGAGGCGGTGCCGGGGCTGCTGCTGTTGTGGGCGCCACGGCATCCCGAGCGCTTCCCGCGGGTGGAAGCGCTGGCCCGCGAGCAGGGCTGGAAGGTCGCCACACGCCGCCAGCAGCAGTGGCCGCAGGCCGATACCGATGTATTCGTGATCGATACGCTCGGTGAGCTGATGTCGTTCTATGGCTGCGCACAGGTGGCCTTCGTCGGTGGCAGCCTGCAGGCCATCGGCGGGCACAACCTGCTGGAACCGGCGGCGATGGGCACCGCTGCGGTCACCGGGCCGCACCTGCACAACTTCGCCGAGATTTCCCGGCGCATGCGCGAAGCAGGGGCCGTGGTGATCGCGGAGGATGCCAACGGTGTCGGCGACGCGTTGCTGACCCTGCTGCGCGATCCCCAGGCGCGCGAAGACATGGCCCGCGCCGGCTGTGCCCTGGTAAGCAACGGCCGCGGCGCGTTGAAGCGCACCGTGGCCCTGATCGCGCCGCAGCTGCCGCCGCCGGTGGCCTGACCGGCGCAGGCCTGATCGCCCTGCCGGGCGACCCCGCCTGACCACGCCTCAGCCCGCCGCGACCAGCAGGTCGCCCAGGAAGGCGTACGCAAAGCCGAAGTAGATGAACACCCCGATCAGATCCATGACCGAGGTGATCATCGGTGCCGACAGCGTGGCCGGGTCCGCGCCGATGCGGCGTGCGGCGAACGGCAGCAGCGCGCCGATGAGGCCGCCCAGCGCGGTGCACACCAGCATGCTCGAGCCCACCACCAGCAGAACGTCCATGCCCACGCCTTTGCTGAAGTACGCCAGGATCGCTTCGAGCAGGGCGATGGTGATGCCCAGCGTCGCGGCCACCGGCAGTTCGCGCTTGATGACGACGCCCACGTCGCGCCAGCGCAGTTTCAGCTCGCCCAGCGCCATGCTGCGAATCACCAGCGTCGCCGACTGGCTGCCGGTGTTGCCGCCCATGTCCACGATCGGGGCGATGAAGGCGGCGAGCACGATCACCTGCGACAGCAGTTCCTCCTGCGCGGCGACAAAGGTGCTGGTGACGATGCCGAAGCAGGTCAGGATCGCCAGCCAGAACACACGCACGCGGAACATCTGCTTCAGCGGCGTGCTGCGCACATCCAGATCATTGCCATGCGCACTCACCGTGCCGCCGAAGCGGGCCAGCTGCGAAGCATCCTGTTCCTTCTCGATGTCCATCGCATCGTCGACGGTGACGATGCCGATCATGCGATCGCCGCCGTTGGTCACCGGCAGGGCCAACAGATCGTAGCGGCGGATCAGCTCGGCGGCCTGCAGCCGTGGCCAGTGCGCCTGCGCGGACACCGGCTGCTTCTGCATGATCGAGGCGACCGTACTGTTCTCGTTGGCCAGTACCAGGTCGCGCAGCGCCACGGTACCACGCAGGCGCAGCGTGCGGTCGAGCACGAACAGGGTGTTCACCGTTTCGCTGTGCAGCGCGGTGGCGCGGATATGCGTGAGAGCCTGCGCCACGGTCATTTCCGGAGATACCCAGACATAGTCGGAGGTGGTCGCCGAGCCGACCGTGCCTTCGGGATAGGACGCCATCTTGAGGATGTCATCGCGTTCCGCCTTGGTCAGCGCGGGCAGCAGTTTCTGCTTGGCGTCATCCCCCAGCCGGTTGAACAGATCGGCGCGATCATCCGATGGCATGTGCTCGAACAACTGCACCACCGCCTCGCGCGTCATCGCGGCCAGCAGCTGATCCTGGCGGATCTCGGCGAAGTGCGCGAACAGCTCGGCGCGCGGCTGCGGGTCGAGCAGCATCAGCAATGGCAGTGTCTTCTCCACGCTCAGTGCATCGAATGCATCGACCAGATCGGAGGGGTGCGTGGTCGCGGCGATGCTGACGAAGCCAGCCGCGTCGAGCGACAGCGAGAAAGTGCGGATCGAGAACAGGAGGTCTTCGCGGTTCATGGTGGTGCTCCTACAGGCGGCGCAGTGCAGTAGCGATGCGCGGTAAACACGGATGCGGTTGTGTCAGTCGATGAGGTCAGCCGGCAGGCACGGCGTCACGGCGCAGCGGCGAGAGTGATGCCAAGCGTGATCCAGTGGCCATCGCGCTGGTGATGGACGCGTCCAGCGAGCAGGTCCACGCTGGCGCCCCGCCAGAGCGCGTGGCGCACACCGAACTGACTGCTGCGCTGGCGTGTGGCGTCACGCGCGGTTTCGGCCAGCAGCGACCAGTGCGGCGCGGTGACGATTTCCAGGCCGATGCCATCGGTACGGCCGCGTGCGCCGGCGGTGCGGGCCCAGCCCAGGTTGAGGTGCAGCAGTGTGCGATCGCTGGCGCCAAGGGCGATGGTCAGGGGCGCGTTGATGCCCCAGTCATCGCCACGCAGGTGGCGCCAGTCGCTGCCGACACCGGCACTCAGCGCCAGGCCCCAACGGCGCTGGTCGATGTCGCGCAGCACGCGCTTGGCACCCAGCGCCCATTGCGTGGACGAAGCAGCATGTTGATGGCTCAGGCCGAGCGACCACTCGGTATCGGCGAAGGTGCAGGCCGGTACGGCGGTCCACTCGGCCCCGGCATGGGTATGACGGCCCCAGCTTTCCAGCTGGCAACGACCGGCATCGGTGATGGAGGCGTCGTCCACCATCAGGCTGGCGGCGGCGCGGGTGTCGAACGGAAGCATCGCCACGACCACGAGCGGCAGGGCGAACAGACGGGAAGCGTGCATGGGCAATCTCCAGGCAATCGGAAACGCCAGCGGCACCCCTCTCTTGGGGTCGGATGGAACTGCGGTGCGGATGATGCGAGGCGGGCGAGCGTGTCAGCTGCGCCGGAAGGCCCCGTCCTGTGCGGACGGAACCGACCTTGGGGTCAGTGGGTCCGTCGGCTCAGGAGCAGCAACGAGATCGACTATGACTGTCCAAGGAGGGAGCCTCTGGAGGGAAAGGGAAGGTGGTGCGGGGCGGACCATAGTCGTCCCCCGCCGAAGGGTCAAGCCATTTTCCACGACAGGTGCCGGACGGTGGACCGGTTCACGGTGGAGAGTGTGCACGGGCAGGCGTTGCACGCGGCGTCCTGCGTGGCAGTGACCGCGTGTGCGCCGCGTGCAGTGTGTCGCGATCGGCATATTGCACGCAAAAAAAAACCACCCGCAAGCGGGTGGTTTTTCTGTCTCGCCGTGCGCCGTCGATCAGTTGACGGTGGTGCTCGGCGTGGCCGCCTTCTGCGTCAGCAGGCGGTTGATGTCCTGCAGTTCGGCGATGTCCAGCGTGCCGACGGCCTGGCCCAGCTGCAGGCGGTTCTGCAGGAAGGTGTAGCGGGCGTTGGCGTAGTCCAGCTGCGCGGAGAACAGGATGCGCTGGTTCTGGATCACGTCGAGCACGGTACGCGTACCGACTTCCAGGCCGACCTGCGAAGCGTCATAGGCGCTCTGCGCCGAGACCACCGCCAGGCGACGCGCTTCCACTTCGCTGATGCCCGCGACCAGGGTCTGGTAGGCATTGCGGGTGTTGCGGTCCAGGGCACGCTTCTGCTGCTCGTAACCGTCCTGGGCGATGTCGCGCTGGGCCAGGGCCTGGCGCACGCCCGACTGGGTGGCGCCACCGGAGAAGATCGGCACGTTCAAGGTCAGGCCGACGCTGTTGGTGCGACGGTCCGGGCTGAAGCTGTCAGCGCCGACCACATCACCCCAGCTGGCCGACTTGCCGGCGGTGGCACCGAGCGACAGGGTCGGGTAGTGCGCGCCGCGGGCGGCCGAGACGCCGGATTCGGCGGCGTTGACCTTCAGTTCCTGCGCCTTCAGCGCCGGGTTCTGCGCGACGGCTTCGGACACCAGCGTATCGATGGTGGCGTACTTGGCCGGCAGCTCCGGACGGAAATCGGCGGGCAGGGCGCGCAGGTCGGTGACCGGCTGGCCGGTCAGCTCGGTCAGCGCCTGGTAGGCGTCGGCCAGCGTGTTCTGCGCGATGATCGTGTTGGCGCGTGCCTGGTCGTACTGGGCGCGGGCTTCGTGCACGTCGGTGATCGGGGCCAGGCCCACTTCCAGGCGCTTGTCGGCGAAGTCGAACTGCTTCTTCGCCGCCGCTTCGTTGGTCTGCGCGGCCGACAGCGATTCGATGCCCACCAGCACGTTGAAGTACGCCGCCGAGGTGCGCACGATCAGGTCGTCGTTGGCCGAATCCAGGGTGAAGTCGGCCGCCTGGCTCAGCTCGCGCTGCGAACGCAGGTTGGCGAACTGGGTGAAGTTGAAGACCGTCTGGCTGCCGTTGATCGTGTAGTTCCGGCTCTTGGTGGTGAACGAGCTGGAGGTCAGATCATGGTTCGGGTTGGTGCGGGTGCGGTTGAGCGAGGCCTCGCCGTTGAGCTGCGGCAGCAGGGCGGCACGCGCCTGCACGGCGCCTTCCTTGTCGTACAGGCGGGTCGACTCGGCAGCCGAGAGCTGCGGATCGCCATTGCGCGCCATTTCGTAGACCTGCAGCAGGTCGGCGGCAGAGGCGGTCATCGGCAGCAGGGCGGCGGCCAGCGCAAGGGCGAGGGATCGGCGGATCATTGCGGCTTCCTTGGACTCAGAGTTGGAACTGGGGTGCCGGGGCGGCACCGCGCAGGTAATCGATATCGGTTTCGAACAGCGATTCAGTGGTGCCGTCCGCCTTGACCAGCACCGCTTCCATGACCGGCGACAGGCCACGGATCACGAACAGTCGACCGCCGGGACGCAGCCACTGGGTGAAACGTGACGGGATGACATCCACCGCGCCGGTGACGCAGATCGCATCGAAGCGTCGCTCGGTGTCCCAGGTCAGGGCGTCGGCGGTTTCGATGCGGACGTTGTTGCCCAGGCCGGCCGCGTCCAGGCGCGCGCGCGCGGTCGTGGCCAGGTCGGCGTCGATTTCCAGACTCAGCACTTCGCGGGCCAGCTCGCCCATGCAGGCGCTCAGGTAGCCACTGCCGGTGCCGATTTCCAGCACTTCATCACCCGGCTGCAGATCCAGCGCCTGCAGGGTGCGGCCTTCGATGACCGGCTTCATCATCTTCTGGCCGTTGCCCAGCGGCAGCTCGATATCGGCGTAGGCCAAGGCCCGGTGCGATTCAGCGACGAACGCCTCCCGCGGCAAGCGTGCCAGTACATCGAGCACGCGGATTTCCAGCACATCCCAGGGGCGGATCTGCTGTTCGACCATCAGTTCGCGGGCGTGGGAGTAATCGATCGTCATGAGGTTCTATATCCAGCGCAGTGGGCCGGCCATTTTACCGGTGCCGGGAGCCGGCGGCGCGCTGAGAGCATCGCTGCCGTCGCGCCGGGGTCGCAGTGCCGGAAGTCACCGCGACCTCCGGTCCATTCAGTTTAGTGCCGCCGGGCATACGCCCGCAGGAAAAAGTCGACGCTGGCGCTCACGTGGGCGTCGGCATCGCACTCGGCCGGGGCCGGCCGCAACCCGCACATCATATGCGTATGCAGCTCGCCCTTGATCAAGGTCAGGAACTGGATCGCGGCGGTCGGGAAGTCGGTGATCTCCAGCTCGCCGCGGGCGGTACGGGCACGCAGGAACTCGGCCAGCGCATCGGTGGTCCGCTGCGGGCCGGCCAGCCAGAACATCTCGCGGATCCGGTCGTCGGTATCGGGCGACATCATCACCCGCTGCACGGCCACCGCCGCATCGGAGGTGATCAGGCCGAAAAAGGCGTGGCCGATGCCCATCAGCTGGTCGCGCAGGGGGCCTTCGATGTCGGTGACGAACAGCTCGTCAGGCAGCATCTCGGCGCACTTGGACTGCACAGCTTCGGTGAACAAGGTCTCTTTGTCGCCGAAATGGCTGTAAACGGTCAGTTTGGAGACGCCAGCCTGGGCCGCGATGCTGTCCATGCTCACGCCGTTGTAGCCCTGGTCGACGAACAGGGATTTCGCCGCCTCGAGGATGGCCGCACGCTTGCCCAGATCCTTCGGGCGCCCCGGTCCGGCGGCCTTGGCGGCCGGCTTGGAGGGCGATGTGGAGGAGGTCGGATCAGTCATCCAATCAATACTAGACCAATCGGTTCGATATTTATACTATACCGGCTGGTTCAATATTGAAGCGTTTGGAACAGAGCGTTTCCAGCCGCTTTTCCCGGGTTACTTTTCAGGTCCAGGACCTCATGAACAACATGCGATGGATGGGTGGTGGGTTGCTGGCGATCGCGCTGGCAGCATGTGGCAAGCAGGACGCCGAGCCGGTGGCGCCGATCCCGGTGCTGGTGGTCCACCCCGGGACCGTGGCCGGGCAGGAACTGGCCGCGTATCCCGGTGAGATCCGGGCCCGCCAGGAGAGCCCGCTGTCGTTCCGGGTCGGGGGCAACCTGATCAAGCGCCATGTCGATGCCGGCCAGCGCGTGCGCAAGGGGCAGCTGCTGGCCGAGCTGGATGCCGCCGACTACGCCTCCCAGGCCAGTGCCTCGCAGGCCCAGCTCGCTGCCGCCGAAGCCGATCTGATCCGCGCCCGCGATGATCAGAAGCGTTACGCGACACTTGCCGAGCAGCAGCTGGTCAGCCAGTCCGCGCTGGACAGCCAGACCGCCGCGTTCAAGGCCGCGCAGGGCCAGGCCAATGCCGCCCGCGCCAATCTGGCCGTGGCCCGCAACCAGGCCGAGTACGCGCAGCTGCGTGCGCCGGCCGACGGCGTGATCGCCAGCCGCCAGGCCGAAGCCGGGCAGGTGGTCAGTGCCGGGCAGACCGTGTTCACCCTGGCCGCTGATGGCGGCCGCGAAGTCGTGATCGCGCTGCCGGAAAGTACCATCCGCGATTACGAGGTCGGCCAGCCTGTGCAGGTGGAACTGTGGAACCGCCCGGGCCAGCTGCTGGCCGGCACGATCCGTGAGATCGCCCCGGCCGCCGATGCGCAGGCGCGGACCTACGCCACCCGCGTCAGCCTGGCGCCGGAAGCATTGACCGAAGTAGAGCTGGGCCAGAGCGCACGCGTGTTCGCCGCGGCCGGCCGCCAGGGCACGCTGCAGCTGCCGCTGGCGGCGGTGCAGCGCGGCGCCGATGGACGCAGCAGCGTGTGGGTGGTCGATCCGGCCAAGCGCACCTTGAAAGCCACGCCGGTGACGGTCGGGGCGTACGCCGTGGAATCCGTTCCGGTGCTGAGCGGGGTGAACGCGAACGACTGGGTGGTGGCGGCCGGCGGTCATCTGCTGCGCGAGGGCCAGCCGGTGACGGCGGTGGACCGTCAGAACCGCCCGGTGCTGGCACCGGCGGCCAAGCCTGCCGCGCCTGCCGCTGGCAAGGGGAACTGATCCCGTGCGCCGCTTCAATCTCTCCGAATGGGCGCTGGGCAACCGGCCACTGGTGCTGTTTGCGATGCTGGCCTTCGCGATCATCGGCGCGTGGTCGTACAAGCACCTGGGCCAGTCCGAGGATCCACCGTTCACCTTCAAAGTGATGGTGGTGCGCACGAATTGGCCCGGCGCGACCGCCGAACAGGTCTCACGCCAGGTCACCGAACCGATCGAGAAGGCACTGCTGAACACCGGGCAGTACGAGTTCATCCGTTCCTACTCGCGCCCGGGCGAATCGCAGGTGATCTTCGTGGCGCGCGACAGCCTGCGTTCCAAGGCGATTCCCGACCTGTGGTACCAGGTGCGCAAACGCGTGGGCGACATCAAGCCGACCCTGCCGCGCGAAATCGTCGGACCGTTCTTCAACGACGAGTTCGGCGACACCTTCGGCAACATCTACGCGTTGACCGGGCAGGGCTTCGACTACGCGGTGATGCGCGACTACGCCGATCGCATCCAGCTGGAACTGCAGCGCGTGCCCGACGTGGGCAAGATCGAGCTGGAAGGCCTGCAGGACGAGAAGGTCTGGATCGAGCTGTCCAACACCAAGCTGGCCACCCTGGGCGTGTCGCTGCAGCAGGTGCAGCAGGCATTGGCCGACCAGAATGCCATTGCCGCCACCAGCTTCTTTGAAACCCCGACCGACCGGGTGCAGCTGCGCGTCACCGGCCAGTTCCAGAGCGTGGAGGACATCCGCAGCTTCCCGATCCAGGCCGGCGACCGCACCGTGCACCTGGGCGACATCGCCGAGATCAAACGCGGTTTCGCCGATCCGGCGTCGCCGAAGATGCGCTTCATGGGTGAGGACGCGATCGGCATCGCCGTGGCGATGAAGGACGGCGGCGACATCCTCAAACTGGGCAGTACCCTGGATGCCGAGTTCGAACGACTGCAGAAGACACTGCCGGCCGGCATGCAGCTGCGCAAGGTCTCCGACCAGCCGCATGCGGTGGAGGAGTCCGTCGGCGAGTTCGTGCAGGTGCTGACCGAAGCGGTGGTGATCGTGCTGCTGGTGAGCTTCTTCTCGCTCGGCCTGCGCACCGGCCTGGTGGTGGGCGTGACCATTCCGCTGGTGCTGGCGATGACGTTCTTCGTCATGCATTACTTCGGCATCGGCCTGCACAAGATTTCCCTCGGCGCGCTGGTGCTGGCGCTGGGCCTGCTGGTGGACGATGCGATCATCGCGGTGGAGATGATGGCCACCAAGATGGAGCAGGGCTACGACCGCCTGCGCGCGGCCAGCTTCGCGTGGGAGTCGACCGCCTTCCCGATGCTGACCGGTACGCTGATCACCGCGGCCGGCTTCCTGCCGATCGCCACGGCCGCCTCCAGCACCGGCGAATACACCCGCTCGTTGTTCCAGGTGGTGACCATCGCGCTGGTGGTGTCGTGGATCGCCGCGGTGCTGTTCATCCCGTACCTGGGCGACAAGATGTTGCCGGACCTGTTCAACCCGCAGCCGCCCAAGCCGGACAGCCTGGCGGGGCGCTGGCATGCCCGTCGCCTCCGGTGGGCCGACCGCCATCCCGCGTTCGCGCGCTGGATCGCGCCGAAGGTGCATGCGCACGACCACGATCCGTACCAGCGTCCGTTCTACGTGCGCTTCCGCGGGTTCCTCGATGTCTGCCTGCGCCATCGCTGGTGGGTGATCGCTGCCACGGCCGCGCTGTTCGTGTTCTCGCTGCTGATCTTCCGCTTCGTGCCCCAGCAGTTCTTCCCGGATTCGACCCGCCCGGAACTGATGGTGGACATCGAACTGGCCGAGGGTGCCTCGTTGCAGGCGACCCAGGCGCAGGCGACCAAGCTGGAAAAGCTGCTCAAGGACCGCGCGGGCATCAGCAACTATGTGGCCTACGTCGGCACCGGCTCGCCGCGTTTCTACCTGCCGTTGGACCAGCAGCTGCCGGCCACCAACTTCTCGCAGTTCGTGGTGCTGACCGAGAATGCAACAGCACGTGAGGCGACCCGCGACTGGCTGCTCAAGGACGTGATTCCGCAGTTCCCGGACGTGCAGATGCGCGTGACCCGTCTGGAGAACGGCCCTCCGGTCGGCTACCCGGTGCAGATGCGCATCTCCGGCGAGCATATCGCGCAGGTGCAGGCTATTGCCCGGCAGGTGGAAGCCAAGGTGCGCGCAAACCCGCACGTGATGAACGTCAACCTGGACTGGAGCGAGCCGAGCAAAGTGGTACGGCTGGTGATCGACCAGGACCGTGCACGCGCACTGGGCGTGAGCAGTGCGCAGGTGAGCCAGTTGCTGGGCACCTCGTTGTCGGGCATGAGCGTGAGCACCTACCGGGAGGGCAACCGCCTGATCGAGATGCTGCTGCGTGGCCCGGACAACGAACGCGTGCGGCTGGACATGCTGGGCAGTCTGGCCATTCCGACCGCCAGCGGCACCTCGGTAACGCTGTCGCAGGTGGCGCGCCTGGAGTACGTGTTCGAGGACGGCATCATCTGGCACCGCAACCGCCTGCCGACGGTGACCGTGCGCGCCGACATTGCCGACGCGAAGCAGCCGCTGGACGTGGTGCAGCAGATCCTGCCGACACTGGAGGGCATCCGTGCCGAGCTGCCGTCCGGCTACCTGCTTGAAACCGGCGGCACGGTGGAGGATTCCACCCGTGGCCAGGATTCGATCAAGGCCGGCATGCCGCTGTTCCTGATCGTGGTGGCGACCTTGCTGATGCTGCAGCTGCGCAGCTTCTCGCGTGCGGCGATGGTGCTGGTCACCGCGCCGCTGGGCATCATCGGCGCGACCCTGTTCCTGCTGCTGTTCCGCGCGCCGTTCGGCTTCGTAGCGCTGCTGGGGACGATCGCGCTGGCCGGCATGATCATGCGCAACTCGGTGATCCTGATCGATCAGATCCAGCAGGACATCGATGCCGGGCATGACCGCTGGCACGCGATCATCGATGCCACCGTGCGCCGCTTCCGCCCGATCGTGCTGACCGCGCTGGCCGCGGTGCTGGCGATGATCCCGCTGTCGCGCAGTGCGTTCTACGGCTCGATGGCGATCTCGATCATGGGCGGCCTGATCGTCGGCACCGTGCTGACCCTGGTGTTCCTGCCGGCGCTGTATGCCGCGTGGTTCCGGGTGAGGCCGGACGAGGCGAAGACCAGCGAAGGCTGAGGGACGATGAAGCCGGCCGATGGCCGGCTTCATTCTTTCGGCGCGACGTGACTGCCTGCCGTCTTCGCGATAGTTGCAAGCGTAAAATGCACATCGGATTCTCTTCGGTCGCGCATGATGCTGCTACGTTTTTTCTCTCCGCTCGCTGCTGCCGCGGCCGTCGCCATGTTGATGGCCGGTGCGCCGCCGGCGCAGGCGAACACCGCTGCCAGCTTCCAGCGCGATCTCATCGAGCTGCTCGAATGCCGCGCCTCACCGGCGGCAATGCAGGCGGTGACGACGGCGCTGCGTGGCGCACGGTACGGCACGCCGCGGGAGCGTCCGGCCCATCTGCAGGGTTGGGATTTCACGCGCAGCGGTGACGGGGACGACACGACGACGTTCATCGACATGCCGGACGCGTTGACGGTGCACGGCATCACAACGCACCGCGTGGTGGCCGATGACATGGGCTTCTCGATTCCCGTCGATGCCGGTCAGCGTGTGCGCATCGTCAGCGGGAATGGGCTGCGGCTGCGGTCAAGCAGCCTGCGTGAGCCGTTCCAGGTCTGGTCGCCACCCGAGGCATCCGGCGATGCGTCATTGCCTGCCGCACTCGTGGTGCGCAGCGATGGAAAGGGCTATCGGGTGGGATGTGACTATCCCGGTCCGATGCGCGAGGCGCGTGTTCCACCCCGACTGCGCGAGACGGCCTCGGCAAGTGATGTTGGCGCGGCGCTCGAATGTCGGGCGGACGACGCTGCCATGCAGCGCATCGCGAACATGTGGGAGCGTGTTTCCGAACTGTCGCCGCTGGCGTGGCCGGCCAATGTCAGCGCGGTGGCCTCGCGTGACTACGCTGTCGGCGGGCAGACAATGTCTCTCCTCGCCGTCACGCTGGACCATCCTGTGATGCTGCAGGGGCTGCCCGTGCAGTCGCTCGGCATCGCCCAAGGGGGTTATTTCGCGGACATGGGCGATGCGCCGCTGAAGGCGGTGCTCGATGCCACTGGCCTGGGCGCGGCGGATCGTCAGGCGGAAGGGTACTGGATGCGCGAAGGAACGCGGGAGGCATCCTCCGGATACGCGCGCGTGCGGGCATTCAGCGTGATACCCACCGACAGCGGTGCCGTGCTGGCCGGCTGCATGACGAGCGAGGTCCGCTCGGCGGACTGATCGCTGCGCCCGTTCATCGGTCTGCCCTCAGTACACGCCCTGGGCCAGCATCGCATCGGCCACTTTGACGAAACCCGCGATGTTGGCGCCGTCCACATAGTTCACGCTGCCGTCGGCGCGCTTGCCGTGGCGCACGCAGTTGGCGTGGATGTCCTTCATGATCCCGTGCAGGCGCTCGTCGACATCGGCGTGATGCCAGGACAGGCGCTGCGCGTTCTGGCTCATTTCCAGCCCCGATGTGGCCACGCCGCCGGCATTGCTGGCCTTGCCCGGTGCGTACAGGGTGCCGGACGCGAGGAAGACGTCCACCGCCTCCAGCGTGGCGGGCATGTTGGCGCCTTCGGCCACGCACAGCACACCGTTGTCGACCAGGGCGCGGGCATCATCTTCGTCCAGTTCATTCTGGGTGGCGCAGGGCAGGGCGATCTCGGCCGGGATGTGCCAGGGACGCTTGCCGTCCAGGTACTCGAAGCGTTTGTCGTCGGCCAGCTCGGCCAAGCAACCACGGCGCTCGTTGCGCAGTTCCACCACCTCCTGCAGGGCCGCTTCATCGAAGCCATCGCGGGCGTACAGCGTGCCGCCGGAATCGGAGAGCGTGAGCACTGACGCGCCCAGCTCGATGGCCTTGATCGCGGCATGCTGGGCGACGTTGCCGGCGCCGGAAATCAGCACCTTCGCGCCATCGGTATCGCGACGGGCATGGTGCAGCATCTGCTCGACGAAGTAGACGGTGCCGAAGCCGGTCGCCTCCGGACGCATCAGACTGCCACCGTAGGAGAGGCCCTTGCCGGTGAACACGCAGGAGGCATCGTTGGTGATCTTCTTCATCATGCCGGTCATGTAGCCGACCTCGCGCGCGCCGACGCCGATGTCGCCGGCCGGCACGTCGGTATCGGCACCGAGGTGGCGGTGCAGTTCCAGCATCAGGGCCTGGCAGAAGCGCATCACTTCGGCATCGCTGCGGCCCTTCGGATTGAAATCCGCGCCGCCCTTGCCACCGCCCATCGGCAGGGTCGTCAGCGCGTTCTTCAGGGTCTGCTCGAAGGCAAGGAACTTCAGGATCGATTGGTTGACCGACGGATGGAAGCGCATGCCGCCCTTGAACGGGCCGATCGCCGAACTGTGCTGCACGCGCCAGCCGCGATTCACATGGGTCCTGCCAGCGTCATCAGCCCAGGCCACGCGGAACTGGATCACCCGCTCCGGCTCCACCAGCCGCTCCAGCAGGCCGTGGTCCAGGTAGCGGGGATGACGCTCCAGGAACGGCCACAGGCTCTGGATCACTTCTTTCACGGCCTGCAGGAATTCCGGCTGATGCGGATCGCGCTGGGCCACGTGGTTGAGAAATTCGGCAGCGGAACGAGGGTTCAAAGGCTTTCCTTGTTGGGGGCCAGCCGCTGGCAGCGACGTGGCCGACGGGACAGGGAGGCCGTGCGGGATGTTGTACAGACAGGAACGCGGCCTCAGGCCGCGTTCGTACGGTCATTGCAGCTTGGCAAGGACCGCGTCGGTGGCTGCGGCGGTACTCACCGCAAAACCCTTGGCGGCGAGATCGGCGGTGAACACGCCGTCATCCAGCACGGCATATACCGCTGCCTCGACCGTAGCAGCCTCTTCGTCCAGCCCCAGTGAATGGCGCAGCAGCATCGCCGCGCTGAAGATCGTGGCATACGGATTGGCGATGCCCTTGCCGGCGATGTCCGGCGCCGAGCCGTGGATCGGTTCGTAGATGCCGACCGCACCGGGCTCGCCCAGCGAGGCCGAGGGCAGCAGACCGAGCGAGCCGGCCAGCATCGAGGCTTCATCGGTGAGGATGTCGCCGAACATGTTCTCGGTCACGATCACGTCGTACTCGCGCGGCTTGGCCAGCAGGTGCATGGCCATTGAATCGACCAGCTGGTGCTCCAGCGCGATCTCCGGGAATTCCTCGCGGCCGATCCGCGCGGCGACGTCGCGCCACAGGCGCGAGGTTTCCAGCACGTTGGCCTTGTCCACCGAGGTGAGCTTGCCGCGGCGGGTCTGTGCCAGCCGGAACGCGGTGCGCATGACGCGCTCGATCTCGCCCACGCTGTAGCTGCACAGGTCGCTGGCGGTGTCGGCGGTGCGGGTCTTCTCACCGAAATAGATGCCGCCGGTCAGTTCGCGCACGACGACGAAGTCCACGCCTTCCAGCAGTTCGGCCTTGATCGGCGAGGCGCCGAGCGCGGCCGCGTGCGTGCGCACCGGGCGCAGGTTGGCGTACAGCCCCAGCGCCTTGCGGATCGCCAGCAGGCCTTGTTCCGGCCGGACCTTGGCGTTGGGATCGGACCACTTCGGCCCGCCCACCGCACCGAGCAGGATGGCGTCCGCCTTGCGGCAGGCCTCCAGCGTGGTGGCCGGCAGCGGCTCGCCGTGGCGATCGATGGCGATGCCACCGATGTCGTGTTCCTGGAACCCGAAGGTGTGCCCGAAACGGGTGGCGACGGCCTCCAGCACCGCCACGGCGGCGGCGGCGACTTCCGGACCGATGCCGTCACCCGGCAATACGACAATCTCAGCGTGCATGTTCACTCTCGTAACGTTCAATGTCAGGGGTACGGCCCAACAGATACCCCAATTGGTCCACGCCTTCCAGCAGGCAGGTCTGCGAGAAGCCGTCCAGCGGGAAGGCATACACGCGTCCATCGGGCGTGCGCAGTTCGCGCGCGGCCACATCGATGGTCAGTGCGTCATCCGGGCGCTGCATCAGCGTCTGCACATCGGCTTCGTCCAGCACGATCGGCAGCAGGCCGTTCTTCAGCGAATTGCCGCGGAAGATGTCGGCGATCTCGCTGCTGACGATGGCGCGCAGGCCCAGGTCGGTCAGTGCCCACGGTGCATGCTCGCGCGAGGAGCCGCAGCCGAAGTTTCGCCCGGCCAGCAGGATGCTGCGGCCGGCGTTGTGCGGCTGGTTGAAGGCGAACGCCGGGTTCGGCACGCCCTCGCTCTGCCAGCGCCAATCATTGAAGGCGTACTTGCCCAGGCCGACGCGCTCGGTGGTGGACAGAAAGCGCGCCGGAATGATCTGGTCGGTATCGATGTTGGTCTCGCGCAGCACCACGCTGGTCGAGGTCAGGGTACGGAAGCCGCTCATCAGGCCACCTCCAGCGTGGCATACAGTTCGCGTGGGTCGGCCACGCGGCCGTTCACCGCGGCCCAGGCGGCCGTCATCGGCGAGGCCAGCAGGGTGCGCGAGCCGGGCCCTTGGCGGCCTTCGAAATTGCGGTTGCTGGTGCTGACCGCCAGTTGCCCCGGCGCGACCAGATCGCCGTTCATGGCGATGCACATCGAGCAGCCCGGCTCGCGCCATTCGGCACCGGCCGCGCGCACGACCACATCGATGCCTTCGGCTTCGGCCTGGCGCTTGACGATTTCCGAGCCCGGCACCACCAGCATGCGTACGCTCGGAGCGACGCGGCGGCCCTGCAGCACCTGCGCCACTTCGCGCATGTCGCTCAGGCGGCCGTTGGTGCAGGAGCCGACGAAGACCACATCCACCGGCGTGCCGGCCAGGGTCTGCCCGGCGTGGAAGTGCATGTAGTCCAGTCCCTTCTGCGCGGCAGCGTCGTTGGCCGCCGGAATCGGCTGGTCCACGGCGATGGCGGTGCCGGGGTGGGTGCCCCAGGTCAGGGTCGGGCGGATGTCGGCGGCATCGATGTGGACCTCCACGTCGAAGCGCGCACCGGCATCGCTGCGCAGCCGCGACCACGCGTTGACGGCGGCATCGAAGTCGGCGCCCTTGGGACCACGCGGGGTGGCGGCCACCCAGTCGAAGGTGATCTGGTCGGGGGCGACCATGCCGGCTCGCGCGCCAGCTTCGATGGACATGTTGCACAACGTCATGCGCTGTTCCATGTCCATCGCTTCGATCGCGCTGCCGCGGAACTCCAGCACATGACCGGTGCCACCGTTGACGCCGATCACGCCGATGATGTGCAGCACCACGTCCTTGGCGCCGACGCCCTGGGCCAGCACGCCATCCACGGTGATCGCCATGGTCCTGGCTTTGCGTTGCAGCAGGCACTGGGTGGCCAGCACATGGCCGACCTCGCTGGTGCCGATACCGAAGGCCAGTGCGCCGAACGCCCCATGCGTGGAGGTGTGGCTGTCGCCGCAGACGATGGTCATGCCCGGCTGGGTGAAGCCCTGCTCGGGGGCGATCACGTGCACGATGCCGCGGCTGGCCGACTGCAGGTCGAACAGCTCGATGCCATGTTCCGCGCAGTTGGCGGCCAGCATCGCCACCTGTGCTTCGGAGGCGGCGCTGGCGTAGGGCAGCTTGCCGTCGGCACCGGCCGGCAGGGTCGGGGTGGAGTGGTCCATCGTCGCCTTGGTCCGGTCCGGCCGGCGCGGGGAGAGGCCGCGCTCGCGCAGTTCGGTGAAGGCCTGCGGGGAGGTCACTTCATGGATCAGGTGCAGGTCGATGTACAGCACGGCGGGCGCGCTGTCGGTCTCGGGAACGACGACGTGGGCATCCCACAGTTTGTCGTACAGGGTGCGGGGAGCTGGGGTCATGGACTGGCCTTGCTGCGGTTCGGGGTGCTTCATGGGTGCTCAGGCCGCGGCGGTCGCCGCGGGCTGTTCGGTCGTCGCGTTGCGCTGGCGCAGCAGGCGGTTGGCCACTTCCAGCCACGCCAGCGCGGAGGCTTCGATGATGTCGCGGCTGGTGCCGGTGCCTTCGTACTCCACGCCCTCGTGGCGCACGCTCAGGTTGGCTTCGCCGCGCGCATCGGCGCCGATGCCCACACTGTGCACGTGGTAGCTGTCCAGCATCAACTGCACGCCGGTGGCGGCCGACAGTGCACCGAACAACGCATCCACCGGACCATCGCCCTGCGCCGTCTCGGCGACGCGGTTGCCCTCCGGGTCGGACAGCTCGACCAGCGCATTGGCGCGGCTGCCGACATCGCTGATCGTCATCGAGGCCAGGCGGTAGCCGTTCTGGGTGGCGCTGCCCTGCATCAGGGTCTGCAGGTCGGCATCGGTCACCACGCGCTGCTGCTCGCACAGCGCCTTGAACTGCTCGAAGACCAGCTTCAGTTCTTCCTCTTCCAGCCAGAAGCCCAGCGCACGCAGGCGCTGGTCGACCGCAGCGCGGCCACTGTGGCGGCCCAGCACCATCTGCGAGGACTCCCAGCCCACGTCTTCCGGGCGCATGATTTCGTAGGTGCCACGGTGGCGCAGCATGCCGTGCTGGTGGATGCCCGATTCATGCGCGAAGGCGTTGGCGCCGACGATCGCCTTGTTGCGCTGGACCGGCATGCCGACCAGGCGCTGCAGCAGCTGCGAGGTGCCGACGATGCGCGGCGTATTGATCCGCGTGTCTTCTTCGTAGAAGGCGTTGCGTACCTTCAGCACCATGGCGATCTCTTCCAGCGAGCAGTTGCCCGCGCGCTCGCCGATGCCGTTGATGGTGCATTCGACCTGGCGCGCGCCGCCTTCGATGGCGGCCAGCGAGTTGGCCACGGCCAGGCCCAGATCGTTGTGGCAGTGTGCGCTGAAGATGATGCGGTCGCTGTCCGGCACGCCGGCGATCACGCGCTGGAACATCCCGCGGATCTCTTCCGGCGTGGTGAAGCCCACGGTGTCGGGCAGGTTGATGGTGGTCGCGCCGGCGGCCACGGCCACGCGGGCGACCTCGATCAGGAAGTCCTCCTCGGTGCGGGTGGCGTCTTCTGCGGAAAACTCGACGTCATCCACATAGCCACGGGCCAGGCTGACGTGCCTGTGCACCGATTCCAGCACCTGCTCGCGGCTCATGCGCAGCTTGTGCTCGCGATGCAGCGGGCTGGTCGACAGGAAGACATGCAGGCGCGCGTTCGCCGCGGCCTCCAGCGCCTTGGCCGAGGTTTCGATGTCGGCGGCCAGGCAGCGCGACAGCACGGCCAGGGTCGGGCGGCGCACTTCGCGGGCGATCATCGCCATGGCTTCGCGGTCGGACTGGGAGCTGGCCGGGAAGCCGGTTTCCATGACATCCACGCCCAGTTCGTCCAGTGCGCGGGCCATCACCAGCTTCTGCTGCGGGCTCATGCTGCAGCCGGGCGATTGCTCGCCATCGCGCAGGGTGGTGTCGAAAATTCTAATGCGGGGGGAGTTGGGCATGGTCACCAGGAGGTCTCCTCGACAGCAATGTCGGATGGAATGGCAGAGGTAGGAATCGAAACGGATATCGGGGGTGTCGCGAGCACGGTTGGTAGGGGCGGGCGTGTTCGCTCGCTGGCGCGGCGGCGCGGTTTGCGCGGGGGACGGGGACGGATGTCGGCCAGCAGCTGGGCCAGCACCAGCGCATCGATGTTGCCGCCGGAGACCACGGCGCATTTGCGCTTGCCGGCGACACGGCGGCCGGCAGCCAGCGCCAGCGCACCTGCCCCTTCGGCGATCACGTGTTCTTCCAGCGCCAGCCGCACCAGGGTTTCGCGCAGCTCGGCTTCACGCACGATCACCACGTCGTCCAGCAGCGCGCTGCACAGCCGGCGGGTCAGGAAGCCGGGGATCTTTACCTTGACGCCGTCGGCCAGGGTGGCGACCGGGGCGATCTCGCGTACGTCGCCGCGCATGGCGCGGGCCATCGAATCGACGCCCTCGACCTGCGCACCGACGATGCGCACGCCCTGCGATTTCAGCGCCAGCGCCACGCCGGACGCCAATCCACCGCCGCCGATCGGCACGATCACCACGTCCGGTGCGTGCGGCGCCAGCTCGATGCCCAGGGTGCCCTGGCCGGCGATCACGTCGGGGTCGTCGAAGGCGGACAGGAAGCGGTAACCGTGCTGGTCGGCCAGCGCGCGGGCGAAGGCGTAGGCCTCGTCGTAGCTCTCCCCGTGCTGGCGGACAGTCGCGCCCCAATGCGCCACGCCGGCGATCTTGGTGGCCGGTGCGCCGTGCGGCATCACCGTGATCGCCGGAATGTTCAGGCGGTAGGCGGCCCAGGCCACGCCCTGGGCGTGGTTGCCGGCCGAGGCGCAGATGACCGGGCGGTCATCGCCGCGTTCACGGCCGGCCAGCAGGGCGTTCAGTGCGCCGCGTACCTTGTAGGAGCCGGTGCGCTGCAGGTTCTCCAGCTTCAGCCAGACGCCGAAGCGCTCGGCGTAATGCAGCGGCGTCGGCGGCAGGAAGCGGCGCAGCCGCGCCTGCGCGGCCAGCACATCGGCGACGCTTACGTCGCCTACATCCGGTTCCTGCGGGGTACGGCTAGCCGGCATCACGCACCCGGCCATGGTGATCGTCGCGGAGCGGCGCGCGCTGCCACGGCGCACGCTGCGACGCACGACCGAGAAGACACCTCCGTACCGGCACCGATGCAACGATGCGGGCGTTCATGCGGATACTCCGGGTTCCAGCGCGCTGATGCGCACCGAAACACAGTCGTAGATCTTCTCGATCTGGCGGCGCAGCGTTTCTGGCGGACGCGTGCTGTCCACCACCAGCTGCAGGTGCCAGCGGCCATCATCGGCGGCATTGGGCGCACCGGCGATCGCGCGCGGCGCGAAGCCGCGGCGTTCGGCCATGCCGATCACGCGCAGCAGCGCGCCTTCGGCGGGGGTCAGCACCAGGTCAAGCCGGTATTGCATTGGGGAACTCCTGGGACTGATGGGCGGGGTTGCTTTCCAGCATCGTGCTGTTGGCGTTGTTGGGTGGCACCAGTGGCCACACGTTGGCACGTGCATCGATGGCGACATGCAGCAGCGCCGGGCCGGGCTGGGCCAGCATCGCGGCCAGGCCACCTTCGACATCGTCACGCGCTTCGATGCGCGTGGCCGGAATGCCAAACACCTGGGCCAGCGCGGCGAAGTCCGGGTTGTCGGACAGATCGATCTCGCTGTACCGCTCGGCGAAGAACAGCTCCTGCCACTGGCGGACCATGCCCAGCGAGCTGTTGTCCAGCAGCACGATTTTCACCGGCAGGCGGCAGCGGGCGATGGTGACCAGCTCCTGCACGTTCATCATGAAACTGCCGTCGCCGGAGACCAGCACCACGGTGCGGTCGGGGCAGGCGAACTGCGCGCCCATCGCCGCCGGCAGGCCGAAGCCCATGGTGCCCAGCGCGCCGCTGGTCAGGTGGTTGCGCGGGTGGTTGAAGCGGCAATGCTGGGCGACCCACATCTGATGCTGGCCGACATCGCAGGCGATGATGGCGTCGCTCGGCGCCAGCTCGCTCAGGCGCTTCAGCAGCGCCGGGGCGTAGATGTGCTTGCCCGGTGCGTCGTAGCGGGGGGCGAAGCGTTCACGATGGCCCTGGCAGCGTTGGCGCCACGCATCCTGCGCGGCCGGCACCGTGGCGGCCGCGGTCAGCGCACGCAATGCCGTGCCGACGTTGCCCGGCACCGCGATGTCGGCAGTACGCAGCTTGGAGATCTCGTACGCATCGGCATCGATGTGCACGACGCGCGCGAACGGGGCGAACTCGTTCAACTTGCCGGTGGCGCGGTCATCGAACCGCGCGCCGACCACGACCAGCAGATCGCTTTCCTGCACGGCCATGTTGGCCGCGCGGGTGCCGTGCATGCCCAGCATGCCCAGGTAATGCGGATGCTGCGGCGGCAGCGCGCCCAGCCCACGCAGGGTCAGCACGGTCGGAATACGGGTCGCCTCGACGAAGGCACGGAAGTCCTCCACCGCATCGCCCAGCGCCACCCCACCACCGGCATAGATCACCGGCTTCTCTGCCTCGGCGATCGCGGCGATGGTCTGCGCGATGGCCTCGTCCTGCGGCGCCGGCGGTGCGACCACGGTGGACGGCACGTGGTCGGGCAGATGCGAAGCATCGGCCACCTGCACGTCCTTGGGCAGATCGATCAGCACCGGACCGGGACGGCCCTCACGGGCGATCCGGAACGCATCGGCGACCACCTGCGGCAGGTCTTCGACGCGGCGCACCAGCCAGCTGTGCTTGACGATCGGCAGGGTCAGCCCGAACACGTCCAGTTCCTGGAACGCGTCGGTGCCCAGCAGCGGGGTGGCGACCTGGCCGGTGATGCAGACCATCGGCACCGAATCCAGCATCGCGTCGGCGATGCCGGTGACCAGGTTGGAGGCGCCCGGGCCGGAGGTGGCGACGCAGACGCCGACCCGGCCACTGGCGCGGGCGAAGCCGTTGGCGGCCAGGGCCGCGCCCTGCTCGTGGCGGACCAGGATGTGCTTCAGCCCGGAATCCACCAGGGCGTCATAGAACGGCATGATGGTGCCGCCCGGATAGCCGAACAGCGTATGCACGCCCTCGGCTTCCAGGGCCTGCGTCAACCAGCGTGCGCCGTTGCGGGGCGCGGTGCTGTGGGCGGAGGTATTCATGCGGTGACCTTTACGAAAGCGGGTGGGGGAGCCGCGCGTTTTACGCGGCTTGACTTTGCAACCAGACCATCTTGGCGCGCAGTTCCTTGCCTACCTTCTCGATCGGGTGCTCCAGGTCGGCCTGCTTGAATTTGTTGTAGTTCGGCAGGCCCGCTTCGTACTCCGCTACCCAGTTCTTGGTGAAGGTGCCGTTCTGGATATCGGTCAGCACGTCCTTCATGCGCGCCTTGGTGCCGGCGTCGATCACGCGCGGGCCGCTGACGTAGTCGCCGTACTGCGCGGTCTCGGAGATGAATTCCAGCATGCGGGTGATGCCGCCTTCGTAGAACAGGTCCACGATCAGCTTCAGTTCGTGCAGCACTTCGTAGTACGCGATCTCCGGCTGGTAGCCCGCTTCGACCAGGGTTTCGAAACCGGCCTGCACCAGGGCCGAGGCACCGCCGCACAACACCGCCTGTTCGCCGAACAGATCGGTTTCGGTCTCTTCCTTGAAGGTGGTCTGGATCAGGTTGGCGCGGGCGCCGCCCAGGCCACCGGCGTAGGCCAGGGCGAACTCGGCGGCCTTGCCGCTCTTGTCCTGGTAGACCGCCCAGATGCACGGCACGCCGCGGCCGATCTCGTACTCGCGACGGACCAGCGCGCCCGGGCCCTTCGGCGCGACCAGCACCACGTCCAGATCCTCGCGCGGTTTGATCATGTCGAAATGCACGTTCAGGCCATGCGCGAACAGCAGCACAGCGCCCTGTTTCATGTTCGGCGCGAGCACGTCTTCGTAGAGCTTCTTCTGCACCATGTCCGGGGTCAGCACGGCGACCAGGTCGGCGTCCTTGACCGCTTCGGCCGGGGCTTTGACGGTGAAGCCGTCGGCCTGGGCCTTGACCTCGGTCGGACCGCCCGGGCGCAGCCCGACAACGACATCGAAGCCGGATTCACGCAGATTCAGCGCGTGCGCGCGGCCCTGGCTGCCGTAGCCGACAACAGCGATCTTGATCTGGGGCAGGTCGTTGGTGCTCATGGGGGAGGTCCTTTGGAGGCAAGAAAAAAGAGGGCCGACGGTCAGCGACGCGTCGGCCCATCAGGGGAAGGGGTGGCGCCGGCCTGGCCGCGACCACACGCGAACGCACCCGCCGTGGGGGCGGTGGACATCGGCTGGCTCGAGGTGGGCTGGCGGGTCATGGTGGAAGGCAACTCGGGGGGAGGATGGAAATCGAAGGGTTCTGAAACGAAAAAACCCGCACCTGGTCGGGTGCGGGTTTTGATGGATACCTGGCAGTCTTGCTTACACGCCGGTCCGTCCCGCACCTGTTGGTTGGGTAATAAGTACGAGGACGAGAAGCGAATGGACGGAGGTCGCGCCGTGGTCGGCGTGCTCGGTGGATTCGCGGGTGGCTGTGCGCTGCAACATGAGATCGAGAAAACCACACGTGTTTTGGCGGTGTCAACCCTGGGAACGCAATTTCCATCGGTTTCGCCTGCATCCACCGCAAGGCCGTGCCCTGCAAGGATGGTTGCGGTTGAAAGCGTTCGGGTGAACCGGAATTCAGCATTTTGGCGCGCCGTACTGCGCGGATTCGGGGCCTGGTTTCCTCGGTGCATGACCATGGTGGGATGTCATCCGGAGGCATCTGCCGCCACCATCGGGGGGCTACCACCCATCAGGAACCACCCCGTGTCCTCACGCCTTGCCCGCGGCCTGCTCGCCGCCGCCGTCCTGTGTACGTTGCCCGCCGCCGCCGCGTTCGCCGCCGACCGGATCACCGGCCACACCTTCGCCACCCGCTCGGAGGTGATCGCCCCGCACGCGATGGCCGCCACCTCCCAGCCGCTGGCCACCCAGATCGCGCTGGACGTGATGAAGTCCGGCGGCTCGGCGGTCGATGCCGCGATCGCCGCCAATGCCGCGCTCGGCTTGATGGAGCCGACCGGCAACGGCGTCGGCGGCGACCTGTTCGCGATCGTGTGGGACCCCAGGACGCAGAAACTCTACGGTTACAACGGCTCGGGCCGCTCGCCGAAGTCGCTGACCCTGGCCGAGTTCCAGCGCCGCGGGCTCAAGGAGATCCCGGCCACGGGTCCGCTGCCGGTCTCGGTGCCCGGCGCGGTCGACGGCTGGTTCGCCCTGCACGAACGCTTCGGCCGCAAGCCGATGGCCGACAACCTCGCCCCGGCGATCCGCTACGCCCGCGAAGGCCATCCGGTCGCCGAGGTCATCGCCTACTACTGGGACCGCTCGGTCCCGCGGCTGTCCAGGTATCCCGGCTTCACCGAGCAGTTCACGATCGATGGCCATGCCCCGCGCAAGGGCGAGCTGTGGAAGAACCCGAACCTGGCGCACACCCTCGAGCAGATTGCCCAGGGCGGCCGCGACGCCTTCTACAAGGGTGACATCGCCCGCACCATCGGTACCTACTTCAAGGCCAACGGCGGTTACCTGAGCTACGACGACCTGGCCAGCCATCACGGCGAGTGGGTCGAGCCGGTGAGCAGCAATTACCGCGGCTACGATGTGTGGGAGCTGCCGCCGAACAGCCAGGGCATCGCCGCGCTGCAGATCCTCAACGTGCTGGAAGGCTACGACTTCTCGACGATTCCCTTCGGTTCACCCGAACATGTGCATCTGTTCGTGGAGGCCAAGAAGCTGGCCTTCGCCGACCGCGCGCGCTTCTACACCGACCCGGCCTTCCATCCGGCGCCGGTCGACAGACTGATTTCCAAGGGTTACGCCGCCGAGCGCCGCAAACTGATTTCGATGGACAAGGCCCTGAGCGAAGTGCAGCCGGGCACGCCGAAGCAGCTGAAGGAGGGCGATACGATCTACCTGACGGTCGCCGATGCGGACGGCATGATGGTCTCGCTGATCCAGTCCAATTACCGCGGCATGGGCAGCGGCATGGCGCCCCCGGGCCTGGGCTTCATCCTGCAGGACCGCGGCGAGATGTTCGTGCTGCAGAAGGATCACCCGAATGGGTACGCTCCGGGCAAGCGGCCGTTCCAGACGATCATCCCGGGTTTCGTCACCAAGGAGGGCAAGCCGTGGATGAGCTTCGGGGTGATGGGTGGTGCGATGCAGCCGCAGGGGCATGCGCAGATCGTGATGAACATGGTCGATTTCGGGATGAATCTGCAGGAAGCGGGTGATGCGCCGCGCATCCAGCACGAGGGGTCGACGGAGCCGACCGGGCAGGCGACGGCGATGAGCGACGGGGGCGAGGTGAATCTGGAAACGGGCTTCCCGTATGAGACGGTGCGCGCGCTGATGCGCAAGGGCCACCGGGTGGTGTTCGCGGATGGTCCGTACGGTGGGTATCAGGCGATCCTGCGTGATCCGGAGACCGGGGTGTACTACGGCGCTTCGGAGAGCCGGAAGGATGGGCAGGCGGCGGGGTACTGATTCATCTAGTGCTCCGTAGCGCCGGCCGCTGGTCGGTCGGCAGAAGCGCAGGGCAGTGCGCAGGGCAGTGCGCAGGGCAGAAGCGTAGAGCAGTGCGCAGGGCAGAAGCGTAGAGCAGGGCGCGTTCGGGGGTGCGGGTAGTGGGCCGGCCTGGGTGGGTTTGCGGGACACGCCGTGAATCCATCCATGGAGGCTCATGTCGCCGCATCCATGCGGCTCATGGTCCCGCCAACCCACCCAGGCCGACCCACCCAAAGTGGGTCGGTGCGCATGGCAAAAGCGCACACGGCCGAAGCGGTAGAGCCACGCCATGCGTGGCTGCTCTTCCCAGGCAATGATCCGGCGTAGAGCCACGCCATGCGTGGCTGCTCTTCCCAGGCAATGATCCGACGTAGAGCCACGCCATGCGTGGCTGCTCTTCCCGGACAAATGATCCGACGTAGGGCCACGCCATGCGTGGCTGCTTTGCCTCAACCAGGATCCAAGGCGTCAGATGCACGCTGCTGCGCCGAGCTTCGCCCGGCGGCTCTCCCCGACACCACCTTGAAACCGTGAGCGGGACGGGGCGGGTGGGTTGTCGGGACCATGAGCGCCATGGATGGCGCGACATGAGCCTCCATGGACGGATTCACGGAGTGTCCCGCCAACCCACCCGTCCCGGCCCGCCCACCGATAGCCCGGGAAGCGCGCCGCTCCAAGCGACCAACCCGAACACCCTAAGGCGCCCGAGCCGCCTCATCGCGCGTCTCTTCCTGCGCCGCGATCTCCCGCTCGATCCACTCGTCCATCAACCGCCGCGCACGCTGCGCGCGGCGCCGCTGCAACGCATGCTCCATGTCCAGCACCCGGTACAACGACCACATCACCGCCAGCATCAACAACGCGAACGGCAACGCCGCGATCGTGATCATCCCCTGCAGCGCATTGAGTCCGCCGGCCAACAACAGCACGCCCGCGATCAACGCAATCGCCACGCCCCACACCATCCGGCGCGCCAACGGCGGATCGCCGGCCTCCTCCGTCGACATCGTCGCCAGCACCAGCACCGCCGAATCGGCCGAGGTCACGAAGAAGATCATCAGCAGTACCAGCGCGATCACCGACAACACCGTCGGCATCGGCAGGCTGTCGAACATCGTGAACAACACCGTCTCATAGCCATTGCCCAGCGCCTGCGCCAGGTCCACGTGGCCGAAGATCTGCGACCACAGCGCCGTGCCGCCGAATACCGAGAACCACAGGAAGCCCAGCACGCTCGGTGCGATCACCACGCCCAGCACGAACTCGCGGATGCTGCGCCCTCGCGACACGCGCGCGATGAACGAGCCCACGAACGGCGCCCACGCGATCCACCAGGCCCAGTAGAAGATCGTCCAGTCCGCCACCCAGGTACTGCCCGAGAACGGTGACATCCGCAGGCTCATCGTCACCAGCGAATTGAGGTACGAACCGATCGTCGTGGTGAAGGTGTCGAAGATGAAGCCGGTCGGTCCCAGCACCAGGATCAGCGCCAGCAGCAATGCCGCCAGGCCGAGATTGAAGTTGGACAGCCACTTGATGCCGCGGTGGACACCGCTGGTGGTGGAGGCCATGTACAGCACGAACGCCACCGCGATGATGGTCAGCTGCACCGGCACCGAGGCCTGGATGCCGAACACGCGCTCGAGGCCGGCGGCGATCTGGATCGTGCCGAAGCCCAGCGTCGTTGCCACACCGATCGCCGTGGCGACGACCGCAGCGACGTTGACGACCGTGCCCATCCAGCCACGGTGATGCGCGCCGATGATCGGCTGCAGCAGATCGCTGATCAGCCCGCGGCCATTGCGGTTGAACTGGAACCACGCCATCGCCAGGCCGATCAGGGCATAGATCGCCCACGGATGCAGGCCCCAATGGAAGAACGCATAGCGCATCGATGCGCGTGCCGCCTCCATGCTCTGCGGCGCCAACCCTTCCGGCGGTTTCACGAAGTGCGAGATCGGTTCGGCCGCGCCCCAGAACACCAGGCCGATGCCCATGCCCGCGGCGAACAGCATCGACATCCAGCTCGCATTGGAAAAATCGGGTTCGGCATCTTCGCCGCCGATGCGCAGTGAACCGAAGCGGCCGAAGGCCAGGTACATCAGGAACGACAGGGTGATGAACACCACCAGCAGGTACAACCAGCCGGTGCTGCGGATGATGGTGGACAGGCCGCTCTGGACGACCTCGTTGAAGGGGCCCGGCGCGAGGCCGGCGATCAGCACCAGCAGTGCAACCAGTGCGATGGAAATGCGGAACACCATGAAGGCGTGTCTCCGATCAGTAGGGGCGAGCCGAGGCTTGCAATCTCCAGCGGCACAGCGGCAACGACTGGGGCGGATCAAGCCGGTCGAGGCCGGTCAGTACGGACGTCAATGGCGTCGAGCAGTGCGTGGTACGCGCACGATCCGGGGTTTTTCACCCCGGTATCGCACCGCATACCGCGCCGCAGCATGGTAGTGCATCGGGTGTCGGCGCTTTGTTCACATCAAACCCATACCCGCCAGCGTGCGTCTTCGCCCGTGTGCCCCTCGCGCTTGCCTTTGTGGTCTAATTCGCCCCGAAGCGGGGGTACCGCGGCCCAGTGGCCAAGGTTGAGACAGTCCCTTCGAACCTGATCCGGTTGATACCGGCGTAGGGAAGCTTCGCATCAGCAGATGCATTGCGCCGTAGGGCCACCGCGCCCGGAGACCGCCCGCAATCCGTCCGTCGAGCGCCGCCGTTTCGTCCCTCCCATGCGAGTCCCTCGCATAGAACCGCACAGTCCCTGTGCGGGGATTGAACCTAGGACGATGCCTCGATGAACGCACTGCTCTCCGCCCTGCAGCAACAGGCCCAGCAACTCTCCGAATCGGTCACCCGGCCGATCCCCGGCTCGCACAAGATCCACGTGCAGGGCTCGCGCAGCGATCTGCAGGTGCCGATGCGCGAGATCACGCTGACCCGCACGCCCACCTTGTTCGGCGGCGAAGAGAATGCGCCGGTCACCGTCTACGACACCTCCGGCCCGTATACCGATCCGGCGGTTGCCATCGACCTTTCGGTCGGTCTGCCCGCACTGCGCGCCGCCTGGGTGGCCGAGCGTGGCGATACCGAAGTGCTGGAGGGCCCGAGCTCCGCGTTCGGCCGCTCGCGCGAAACCGATGCCCGGCTCGATGCGGTGCGGTTCCCGTCGCGCCTGCAACCGCGACGCGCGTTGGCCGGCGCCAACGTCACCCAGATGCACTACGCACGCCGCGGCATCATCACGCCGGAGATGGAGTTCGTGGCGATCCGCGAGAACCAGCGCCTGGAGGCGATCCGCGATGCCGCGCTGCTGAAGCAGCACCCCGGCGAGTCCTTCGGCGCCTCGATCCCGAGGATCATCACGCCCGAATTCGTCCGTGACGAGATCGCCCGCGGCCGCGCGGTGCTGCCCAACAACATCAACCACCCGGAAAGCGAGCCGATGATCATCGGCCGCAACTTCCTCACCAAGATCAACGCCAACATCGGCAACAGCGCGGTGTCCTCCGGCATCGCCGAGGAAGTGGAGAAGCTGGTCTGGGCGATCCGCTGGGGCGGCGACACCGTGATGGACCTGTCCACCGGCAAGCACATCCATGAAACGCGCGAATGGATCCTGCGCAACTCGCCGGTGGCGATCGGTACCGTGCCGATCTACCAGGCCCTGGAGAAGGTCGATGGCCGCGCCGAAGAACTGAACTGGGCGATCTTCCGCGACACCCTGATCGAGCAGGCCGAGCAGGGCGTGGATTACTTCACCATCCACGCCGGCGTGCTGCTGCGCTACGTGCCGCTGACCGCCAAGCGCGTGACCGGCATCGTCTCGCGCGGTGGCTCGATCATGGCCAAGTGGTGCCTGGCGCATCACAAGGAGAACTTCCTCTACACGCACTTCGAGGACATCTGCGAGATCATGAAGGCCTACGACGTGACCTTCTCGCTGGGCGACGGGCTGCGCCCGGGCTGCATCGCCGATGCCAACGATGCCGCGCAGTTCGGCGAACTGGAAACCCTGGGCGAGCTGACCAGGATCGCGTGGAAGCATGATGTGCAGACCATGATCGAGGGGCCCGGCCACGTGCCGATGCAGCTGATCAAGGAGAACATGGACAAACAGCTGCGCGAGTGCGGTGAAGCGCCGTTCTACACCCTCGGCCCGCTGACCACGGATATCGCGCCGGGCTACGACCACATCACCAGCGCGATCGGCGCGGCGATGATCGGCTGGTACGGCACCGCCATGCTCTGCTACGTGACGCCGAAGGAACACCTCGGCCTGCCCAACCGCCAGGACGTGCGCGACGGCATCATGGCCTACCGCATTGCCGCGCACGCCTCGGATCTGGCCAAGGGCCATCCCGGCGCGCAGGTGCGCGACAACGCATTGAGCAAGGCGCGTTTCGAGTTCCGCTGGGAGGACCAGTTCCACCTTGGGCTGGATCCGGAGAAGGCCAAGGAATTCCACGACGAGACGCTGCCCAAGGATGCGCACAAGCTCGCCCATTTCTGCTCGATGTGCGGCCCGCACTTCTGCTCGATGAAGATCACCCAGGACGTGCGCGACTATGCGGCGGGGCAGGGGTTGGATACGCACCAGGCGCTGGAAGCCGGCATGGCGGAGAAGTCCGCCCAGTTCCGCGATCTGGGCGCCGAGGTGTATCGCCAGGAGTGAGGCGGCGGCCGGGGCGGTGCGCGCTGCCCCGGCCATCATCCAGCGCCCCAGCGATTCCGGCTAAGCTCGGCGCGACCAGGCAGGGGTGGGGACAACGATGGCGATAGCACGCAGCACCAAATGGTTGGCGATCGCGCGCCGGCACCCCTCGGCGTGGCTGCTGGCGGTGCAGCTGCTGGGCGTGCTGCTGTACCCGGCGATGGACGAGGCCGGCGCAAGCCGCGCGCTGTTCGGTGCGTTCGGGATCGCGGTGCTCGGCCTGGCCCTGTGGGTGGTACGCCGCAGCCCGTTGGGAATGTGGGTGGCGCTGGTGCTGGCGATCCCCTCGGTGGTGTTCTCGATCTCGGGCGCGCTGTTGGGACGCCCGGCGCTGGTCACTACCGCCCAGCTGCTCGAATGCCTGCTGTACTTCTATACCGCCGGCAGCCTGATCGCCTACATGCTGCAGGACCACAAGGTTACCCGTGACGAGCTGTTCGCCGCAGGGGCTACCTTCACGCTGCTGGCCTGGGCATTCGCCTTTGCTTTCGCGGTCTGCCAGCAGTGGTACCCGGGCAGTTTCGTGGCCACCAGCGAGAGCGAACTGCGCACCTGGATGGAGTTGCTTTATCTGAGCTTCAGCTTGCTGTCCGGCGTCGGACTGAGCGACGTGGTGCCGATTCACGCGCAGGCACGGGCGCTGGTGATGCTGGAACAGTTCGCGGGCGTGATGTATGTAGCGCTGGTGGTCTCGCGCCTGGTCGGACTCACGATGATCCGCCGCATACAAAGCTGAATCGCGCATAAAAAATTCGCGCCCGAAGGCGCGAATGCTGAATCAATTTATGTGGATTCGTCGGCGAGAGAGAGCCTGGTGTTGGCCGCACGCACAGGTGCGGTTAACCCACATAGGCTAGTATTCGCGCGCTTCAGTGTTTTTGCGCTTTGCGCTGATGCCTTGTGCGGAATCTGGCGGTTCGTTCGGTCGTTGTCGATTGTGATGAATGCTGCGTTCCCGTAGTCCTGCATTCACTCGTGTCACCGGAATGATCATCAACGACAGTGAGCGAACGTCAGCCGATGTAGTCCGAATCGGCGATTGCACCGTCATTCTTTCCTCGCGGGAAGTGATGGTGGTGGGCGTGCGTCGCCCGCGCCGGTTGACGCCCAAGGCGCTCGGCGTATTGAAGGCATTGATGCGCTCACCGGGCGCCGTGGTGACCCGCGACGAACTGTTCGCCGAGGTCTGGCCGGATACGCTGCCCACCAACGACGTGCTGACCCAGGCCGTCACCCAGTTGCGCAAGGCCTTTGCCACCGACGAAGAGGCCGGTACGGCCTATATCGAAACCATCGCCAAGACCGGCTATCGCCTGCTCGTCCCCGTGAGTGCGGTCGAGGAAGTGCGGGGCCTGGCGGCGGTGGACGGCGTCGACCCCGATGCGCTGGATGACGCCACGCTGCTGCCTCCGGCTACCGCGCCGTCGCGCCGTCGCATTGACGGCCCGCTGCGTCGGCAGTGGCGCCGCACCCGGCGCTACATCCTGCTCGCCATCGGCGTGGCGATGTTGATCGCGCTGCTGGTCATGGCGGCCCTGCTGGTACAGCGCGAGCGGCCCACGACGGCCGTGGACGCCGCGATCGAGGACGGCACCCGGGTGATCGGCAGCCCGCAGCGGCCGTACCGGCTGATCACCGCCACCTCGGGCTTCGAGACGTATCCCACGCTGTCCCCGGATGGTTCGCAGGTCGCCTACGAGGCCGATACGCCGGCACGCCAGGGCAGTGTCATCAAGGTGCAGACCTCCGGGAACGCGCCGGCACGCGTCCTGATGGACACGCCGGCCACATATTCAGACCGGTTCCCGAACTGGTCGCCCAACGGGCGCGACATCGCCTTCGCGCGGTTCGGTCCGGACGGCAGCTGCGAGGTCATCATCGCCAGCGCCACCGGCGGTGCCCTGCGTCATGTCACCCGCTGCGATGGCACGGAGCTGCTCAGCTTCGACTGGACCCCGGACGGTCGCGGCCTGCTGTTCGGCTCACTATCGGGCAAGTACGCGCATCGCGGCATCCGTACGCTGAACATCGCCAGCGGCAGCTGGACCGCGCTCGACTACACGATCGATGCGGACAGCTTCGAATACGCGCCGCGCTATTCGCCCGACGGGCGCTGGATCGTGTTCGTGCGCAATCCGCAGGTCGGCGATCTGTGGCGGATCCCGGCAGAGGGCGGAACGCCGGAACAGCTCACCAATGATTCCGCCGAAATCCGCGGCTGGGCCTGGCGCAGCGACAGCCGCCACATCGTGTTCGGCCGCCGCGTGGACAGCGAAGCGCGCCTGTATGAACTGGACACGCGCACGCGCACGCTGCGCGACCTGGGGCTCGACGATGCGCAGGCGCCGGCGTTGTCGCGCAGCAACAACATGCTGGCCTTCATGCACCGCCGTGCGCAGTTCGGGCTGTTCAAAGTGCCGATCAACGCCGACGGCCCGGGCGCGCCCGAACGCCTGTTCGCCTCGGGCGGGCGCGATGCACAGCCGATGATCGCGCCGGACGGCCGGCAGCTGGTCTTCAGCTCCAACCGCTCCGGCAGCTATGCGCTGTGGTGGGCGGACCTGCAGCGGCCTGAATCGCTGCGGCCGATCGAAGGCCTGCGCCCGGAAACCCGCCAGATTCCGGACTGGTCGCGCGATGCCCGCCATCTGCTGGTGCTGGGGCGTGATGAACACGCCAATCCGGCCATCTTCGAGGTTTCCCCGCGCGACGAGCAGACCGTGCGCCTGGCGGTGCCGGTGGCGCAGCCGCTGCAGGCCCTGTACGGGCAGCGGCCGGAACAGCTGCTGGTGGTCGAGCGCGATCGCGACGAACGCATGCGTCTGTCGCTGTTCGATCGCACCGCCACGCCCTGGCGCCTGCTCGGCAGTATCGAGGGCGTCTCCCAGGCGCGCTATGACGTGGCGGGCGAACGCGTGCTGTTCACCCGCCTGTCGGCCAGTGGCCTGTGGTCCGCCGATGCCGCGCTGACGCCGCAGAGCATCCGCCAGGTGCGCAGCGACCAGCCCTCGCGGTGGCGGTACCGCGCGTGGACGGTCTCCGGCACCGGGCAGATCGATTACCTCTCCAACCGCGCCGACTGCGCCACCGTGTTCGCCCGCCTCAGCGCGACCTCCGGCGATGGCGCGCATTGTCTGGACGCGGATCGGCTGGGCACCGGCAATGGATTCAGCGCAAGTCCGGACGGCAGTGCGGTCTATGTGGCCCTTGCCGTGGCCGATGGGTCCGATATCGGGGTCATGAGCCTGCCTGAAGCGACCTCGTCGTTCTTCCCGGCCTTCTCCAACCTGCTGTTTATGAAGGGAAAAGATCCTTCGTAAGTTCTTCGTGAGGTTGTCGTGGCGAATTCGGATCAATCTCGCCAAGACGTCCTGAGGGGAGTGGCCTGATTTGGCAAAACTGCACGCCAGCAAAGGCAAACTCACGGTGCAGTCATGCGTCAGCTCTCCCTGGCCGATCGCGGTCAATCTCTTTCCCTGGACAAGGCCGTCGACGATGGCGCGTTGCCGAACTGCCTGGGCGTTGCCCGGCTGGGCAGCCTGCAGACCGCCGGCACGACGTTCACGGTCTGGATGCAGGTGCGTGGCAGCGCATGGGTGGAATCCAAGGAGGGCAAGTTCCGTCTGCGCCAACGTGAGTGGATCGCCTTCGAGAAGGACTCCAAACCGATGGTGCAGGCCGGGCGTGATGGCCTGTGCATCGGGTTGAGCCTGTCGCCGGATGCGCTGCGCGCGCTGGGCGAACTGGCCGACTGCAATCTCTACGCGGGCCGCGGCACGATGACGCGTGGCGAAATGCGCGTGGCGATGCGCCTGTGGCGTGACGCACTGACCAGCGACCGGCCGATGCAGGGCCTGCGCCCGGCGTTGCTGCACCTGGCGGCGCTGCAGCAGGGCATGGCCACCGGCGTGCAGCGTTGCCCGGGCCGTTCGCGCAGCCGCAAGCGCCAGGTGTTCGGGCGCATGCAGCGTGCGCGCCTCTATCTGGAGGGCAACAGCCACCGCGTGGTGCGCATCGGTGAACTGGCCGAGCTCACCAACTTCTCCAGCTGGTACCTGTCCAAGACCTTCCAGAGCCTGTACGCGGAGAGCCCGCAGTCGCTCTCGGCGCGCCTGCGCCTGGAGCGTGCAGCCGATCTCCTGCGTGATACCGACATGATGGTGGGCGAGGTGGCCGCAGCCAGCGGGTTTGACAACTGTTGCAGCTTCGCACGGGCGTTTCGGGCCCGTTTCGGGTTGTCCGCGTCACGCTACCGTGAGGCAGGTGCGAACCTGTCGCCAGAGTCGGCAAAGTCTTTGGTTGCATCACGCAAATAATTAGCTGCAACGCAATCGTAACTTTCCGAGGCGGTTTAACACGCTACTAACGTACCTCGGAGAGATAAATGAATTTTCGTACTCCTGCAGTGCGGCTGGGCCTTCTGCCCGCCGGCATTGCGCTCGCGCTCGTGCCGAGCTTTGCCTCGGCGCAGGAAGCTGCTGCCGGCACCACTGACCTGGACCGTATTTCGGTCACCGGCTCGCGCATCCGCGGCGCCAACATGGAGACCCAGCAGCCGATCCTGACGATGACCCGTGAAGCCCTGGAAAAGCAGGGTTACACCTCCGTCGCCGACGTGCTGCAGAACATGACGTCGGCCGGTTCCCCGGCCATCTCGCGTTCGGAATCGCTGGCCTCGGGCGAGGACGTGGGCGGCTACTACGTCGACATCCGCAACCTCGGCGCGCAGCGTACGCTGGTGCTGATGAATGGCAAGCGCCTGGGCGCATCCACCTCGGGTCTGCAGGACCTGAGCCAGATCCCGATGGCCGCCATCGAGCGCATCGAGATCCTGAAGGACGGCGCCTCGTCGATCTACGGCTCCGACGCCATCGCCGGCGTGGTCAACGTGATCACCCGCAAGCGCGTGGAAGGCGGCGAAGCCAGCGTCTACTTCGGCCAGTACGGCAAGGGCGACGGTTCGACCAAGCAGTACTCCTTCACCCTGGGTTCGGAAGGCGAGCGTGGTGGCATCACCATGGCCGCCGAGTACTACAAGGCCGATCCGGTCTGGGCGAACGATCGCTTCTTCAGCCGTGACGGCAATGCCGGTCCGAACTACCCGGGCTCGGGCAACAGCCCGATCAACCAGAACGGCGCGTTCTGCGAGCCCTGCCTGACGCCGGACCTGGAAGAAGGCCAGCCGGGCTACGTCGGTTCGGCCGACCAGCGCTGGTTCACCCTGCGCGAAGGTGGCGACCCGACCAATCGTGCCGACTACCGCGCCGAAACCTCTGCTGATCGCGTCAATGCCAACCAGCAGATGATGGTTCAGACCGGTATCGAGCGTAAGTCCGTGTACGTCAACGGCAACTACGACCTGACCGATTCGATCACCTTCAACGCGGACGTGCTCTACAACGAGCGCACCACGGACCAGCAGATCGCCGGCTACCCGTACCAGTCGCAGGCCTTCGGCACCCAGCTGTCGGCTGACAGTGCGTTCAACCCGACCGGCACCGACCTGGACTTCCGTCGTCGCCTGTGGGAAATGCCGCGTACCACCGAAAGCCAGCTGAAGACCCTGCGCTTTGCGCCGACCGTCAGCGGCTTCTTCGAGTTCGGCGGCAAGACCTGGGATTGGGACGTTGGCGCGCTGTGGAACCGCAACGAATCGACCAAGACCGGCCATGGCGACATGAGCCTGATCGCGGCTCGCCAGGCGCTGGGTGCTTCCTACATCGACGGCAATGGTGTTGCGCAGTGCGGCTCGCCGGGTGATGCAGTCTCCGGCTGCCGCCCGTGGAACCCGCTGCTGCCGTACGGCGTGGCCGGTCAGGGCTCGCTGGCCGATCCGGCCACGCAGGCCTTCCTGTTCCCGTACTTCACCGACACCGGCTACACCAAGACCACCAGCTACACCGCCAACCTGTCCGGCTCGCTGTTCGAGCTGCCGGCCGGCGAAGTGGGTATCGCGATGGGCGTGGAGCACCGTGAAGAAGAAGGCCGTTTCTCGCCGGACGCGTTCGCGCAGTCGGGTCAGTCGACCGGCCTGGGCGCTCAGACCACCCAGGGCAAGTACGAGCTGGACGAGGTCTATCTGGAACTGAACGTGCCGATCCTGTCGGATATGCCGTTCGCCAAGGAACTGACGTTGAACGCTGCAAGCCGTTACTCGGACTACAGCAACTTCGGCGACACCATCAACTCCAAGTTCGGCTTCACCTGGCGTCCGCTGGATGAACTGCTGGTGCGTGGTACCTACGCCCAGGGCTTCCGTGCTCCGTCGATCAACGATCTGTACGGCGGCCTGAACAGCAGCTTCGAGTCGTACACCGATCCGTGCGGCATCACCGCGCCGGGCAGCGTCAACGGCAACGCTTCGTGCTCTGCTGCTGGCGTGCCGGTGGGTTACACCCAGGTGGGCCAGGGCCTGACCCCGTGCACCGCGACCCCGTGCGCGACGCCGGACCAGTTCATCTCCGGCTCCAACGAAAACCTGAAGCCGGAAACCTCGAAGAGCACCACCTTCGGCATGGTCTGGAGCCCGCGTTGGGTGCAGGGCCTGGACATCTCGCTGGATTGGTACAAGTACGAAATCAGCGACATGATCATCGCTGACAGCGTCGACCGTATCCTGCGCGAGTGCTACGTGGCCGGTGACGCATCGCGTTGCGCCAGCCATACCCGTGCAGCCGATGGTCACATCAACTCGATGAACTACGGCCTGGCCAACCTGGGCCGCATGGAAACCGAAGGCTACGACCTGGGCATCAAGTACCGCCTGCCGGAACTGTCGATCGGTCAGTTCGCCATCGATTGGCAGACCAGCTACCTGTCCAAGTACGACGAAGAAACCCAGAACGGTGAAGGCAACACGGTCATGGAAGGCAAGGTTGGCGACGCCGGCCTGTTCCGCGTCCGTTCCAACGTCGGCATCACCTGGTCGCGTGGCGACTTCGGCGTCTCCTACATGGCCCGTTACTACTCGGGCATGAAGGAAGACTGCGTCGCTGCACGTCCGTGCACCCTGCCGGACCGTTACGTCAACGGCGATGCAATGCCGGTGCGCAAGACGGGTTCGAACACGTTCCACGACCTGCAGGTCAGCTACAACGCGCCGTGGGATGCCACGATCGCGCTGGGTGCGAACAACCTGTTCGACAAGCAGGGCCCGATCATGTTCACGCAGCCGAACTCGAGCTTCGCCTACTACGGCGGCTTCGACATCGGTCGCTTCCTGTACATGAAGTACACCCAGCGCTTCTGATCCATCGAAGCATTGGTGCAAAAAAAAGGAGGGCGGACCGCAAGGTCCGCCCTCTTTGCATTGTGGGGTAAGGAAAATCTGAGTTTCAGCGAAGGGTGATCCGCCTCACGTTTCGAGCGGAAATGCAGTTGATACCGTCAATTGGTCCAATCGTGGACGATTGAGAGATCGATATGAAAATGACGCTCGCTCAGAAGCTCGCCGCCGTGTTCCTCGGCACCATCGCCCTTTCCGGCAGCGCATCGGCCGGCCTCATCGTGTGCCAGGGCGGTCGCTACTGTGAACAGCTGCGCCTGGAGTGCATCGCGTCGGGCCAGCATCTGCCGGCGTATTGCGAGGCACTGTGGCGCGACTGCGTGCTGGACGCCTGTCCGCAGCGCTGAAACGACGATGGCGCGCCACAGGGCGCGCCATCCTTTGAACGCTTTACCCCACACTCAGGCGTCGCTGGCCACCAACCCCATCAGTCCATTGGCGTGATCGCGCCACTGCGGCAGCTTGTTCAGAACGCCAGCGCGCTGCAGGTACTCCTCGTCGACCGGATCGCCATTGATCAGCGCCAGTGCCACGTGCACCGCGCCGGTCACCCAGAAACTGCGGGTGTTCGAGCGCTGCGGCTGCAGGTGGAAGGCGACGGCCTCGATGATCGGCATCGGCAGGCCCCACAGTCCCAGCAGATAGGCACCCGCCTCGGCGTGGCCCGGGCGATCGTCGGCCGTGTCGTCCGGCGTGCGCTCGTTGCGCACGCCCGGCAGCAGCAGGCCGATGTCCGCCAGCAGGGCGGCGGTGGCGCCGAGTTCCGCGCTGGAGTCGGGCAGCAGCTTGGCGGCCAGGCGCGAAGCCAGCAGCGCGCGCTGCTGCAGTGAGTTGCGCTCGGCCCCGGACAGCGGCTGGGCGGAAAACACTTCGCTGGCCAGTACCAGGTCGCGCAGCGTCGACAGCCCCAGGCGGGTCACCGCCGTGCGCAGGTCGGAGATGATCCGGCCATTGTTGAAGAAGGCAGAGTTGGAGAGCTGCAGCACCTTGGCCGCGATGGCCGGGTCGGCCGCGACCAGCTTGGCCACGTCGGCGGTGTTGGTGTCGTCGTCGTGTTCCAGCGCCTGGGTGAGGGTCAGGTACAGATGCGGCGGGGAGGGCAGCTTCTCGATCCGGCCGATGGCGCTGCGCAGGCGCGCGCTGTCGAGCAGCTCGCGCAGCTCTTCCAGGCTGGTCAGGGCCTCGAGCAGCACTTCCGGGGCCAGCGGCATCGGGAGGAAGCGATGGGCCACGCCGATCAGGCGTGCCGGCGGCGGGCGGTTGCCGTGCTCGGCATCCACCAGTGCGATGCGGATGGTCTCAGGCCGCAGCGTGCGGATCTGGCCGAGCAGCGTGGTGGCGTTGAGATCGGGCAACTGCGGGCACACGATCACCGCATCCACCGGCGAACCGGCGACGATGCCCATGGCGCTCTGGCCATCGGCAGCGGTCAGTGGTTGCCACTCTTCCCCAAGATCGGCAATGAATTCCAACAGCTCAGCCGACAGGCTGGCTTCGTCCCCAACAAGCAGAATGCGCACGACACGGTCCCCTGGCTGACCACGGTGAAACGCACCGTGGACGGTGTGAAGAGACGCAATGTACCCAATCCGGCACGAATAGTGATGTGCCGCATTGAAAAAACGTGATGCGCATCGCTCCGGCAGCGCTGTGCCGGAGCGACGGGGTCACTCTCAGGCGATGTTGCCGAGGTAGCGCTGGTGCGCTTCGACCAGGATCTTCTTGGCTTCGGCGGCGCCGCCCCAGCCGTCGAGCTTGACCCACTTGCCCTTTTCCAGGTCCTTGTAGTGCTCGAAGAAGTGGCCGATGCGCTCCAGCCAGTGGCTGGACACCTGCTCGATGTCCTCGACGTGGGCGTAGCCACTGAACACCTTGGAGATCGGCACGGCCAGGATCTTCTCGTCGCTGCCGGCTTCATCGCTCATCTTGAGCACGCCGACCGGACGGCAACGCACCACCGAGCCCGGGACCAGCGGCAGCGGCAGCACCACCAGCACGTCGGCCGGATCGCCGTCGCCACACAGGGTGCTCGGCACGTAGCCGTAGTTGCACGGGTAGCGCATCGGGGTGGAGAGGATGCGGTCGACGAAGATCGCGCCGGTTTCCTTGTCCACTTCGTACTTCACCGGCTCGGAATCCTTCGGGATCTCGATGATGACGTTGATTTCTTCCGGCGGGTTCTTGCCCGGCGAAACGAGTTCCAGACCCATGGGTGTGCTCCAGCTGAGAGGGGGTAGGGCGCAAAGTCCGCCATTTTATGCCTTTGCCGGCCGCCGTGCAGCGGCCGGGGGCGCAAAGGGTGTTTCACCGACCCTGCCGCAGGCGGGAGAGCCGTTACGGCTGCCGGAAATCCCCACCCAGCGGTGCGGTTGGCGCCGATGTCTCCGACCGGCGCGGCCGCCGATCATGGCAGCCAACCCGTCTGGAGCCTGGTGATGATGCTGATGAACCCGCTGGCGACCGTATCGCTGGCCCTGGGACTGCTGCTGACAACCGGCGCCAGTGGCGCCTCCGGTCGGCAGGAGCCCTATGTCGACCTGGTCGACTTCCCGCACCAGGAGGCCAACTGGGATCGCTTCTACGCCCTCGAAGACCACCTGATCCGCGCCTTCCACGATATCTGTGGCGACACCTACTGCGAGGGCGCGTACAGCAACCACATCGCGCTGCAGTTCCGCTGCTCGGTCCATGCGGCCAGCGGCACGGTCCACGCCTGCAGCCTGGTGATCGGCGCCGGCAACCTCGAGGTGGACGGCGGCACCGGCCAGGTGGTCCCCGACAGCCGGACCTGGGCCTGCGCCACGCCATTGGGGGCCAACACGCCGGTGGAGACGCTGCATGCGGTCCTGGCGCTGGGCGACCCGTTGCGCAGACCGCTGCCCGGGTCGGGCCGATCCATGCACGACGCCCTGATCGACTGCCTCAACTGACCGGTTGGGCGTCCCTCTCACTCCGTACAGGAAGACTGCCGATGAAGAACTTCATTCCGCGCGTGCTGCTGGTGCTTGCCTGCTGTACTGCCGTCGCCACCGGCCACGCTGCCGGGCCCTACGTCGATGCCCGGGTGTACCCGACCCAGTCCGAAGGCTGGGAACGCTTCCGTGCAGTGGAAGCGCAGCTGGTGCGCGGCTTCGATGCCATCTGTGGCGACACCTTCTGCGAAGGCGAATACCACAACCTGCAGGCGTTGCGTTTCCGCTGTTCGGTGGAGGCCGCCACGGGGCGGGTGGGGGAATGCCTGTGGACGTTTACCGGCAGCACCGCACGCGTGGACACCGCCACCGGCCGCATCGCGGTCGACGCAAGGACCTGGGCCTGCCGGGCACCGCTGCAGGACGACACGCTGCTCCCGGTGTTGCTGCAGACCCTGGAGGCGGGCGACGCACTGCATGTCGCGTTGCCGGGAACCTCGGACAGCATCTATGACGGGCTGACCGAGTGCCTGTAGCGCCACGCGCTCAAACGTGACTCATTCTCATTTGGGGAGTAACATGCCGCGCCTTACGGATGGCCGCCCTCCGGCGGTCCCGCTTCGTGCATCGGCCTCATGTCCTCCAACGCCTCCACCCTTACCGAGCTGTTGATCCGCGAGCGCCCGGCGCTGCTGCGACTGGTCCAGCGCATCCTGGGCAGTGACGGCGGCGCAGAGGATGTGATCCAGTCGATCTGGTTCAAGGCCCGCAGCGTGGACGGCGGCCAGTCGATCAGCAATCCCCGGGCCTACCTGTATCGGTTGGCGGCGAACCTGGCGACCGATCATGGCCGTGAACGCACCCGGCGCTCGCGGCTGCTGGCCGACCATTATCTGTGGGGGCCGGACGAAGTGCTCTCGACCGAAGAGCAGGCGATGGCGCAGGACGAACTGCAGCGCGTGCTGGAGGCGGCCGAGCATCTTCCCGAGCCCACCCGTACCATCTTCCGTCTCAACCGGTTGCAGGGCATGACCCAGGTGGAGGTCGCCAGACGCCAGGGCGTGTCGGTGACAACCGTCGAAAACCACGTGCGCAGCGCGCTGCAGCGGCTGGCCTGGGCACGCAGCGGGCGCTGAGCGTCATGCACGCGGGCTTGGGGAAGCCCGTTTCCCATCCGTCTTGATCATAATGCCGTCCCTTCCGGCATCTTCGTCGTCCGCGCGCGACCGCGCGACCCCCGCCAGCCATGAGCCCGCAAGAACCACCTCCGATGTCCCGACCCTTGCCGCCGTCCGATCCTGCTGCCGTCCAGGCCCGTGCCTGGATTGCATGGCTGGCCTCCGGGGCGGTCGAGCCGACCCAGATGCAGGCATTCGAGCAGTGGCTGGCCGAGCCGGACAACCGCCGCACCTTCGAATACGAGCGCCAGCTGTGGCGCAGCCTCGGGCCGCGCCCGGCATCGGCCCCGGCCGGGACACGGTCGCGGCGTCGTGCGCGCTGGCCCGTCGCGGCGGTGGCCACCGCGGCGCTGCTCGCACTGACCTGGGTGGCACCGGAGGCGTGGCTGCGGCTGCAGGCGGATCACCGAAGCGGGACGGGCATCCAGTCCGTGGCGCTGCCCGATGGCAGCCGCGCCGTGCTCGATGCCGACAGCGCGATCGCGGTCCGCTACGACGGCCAGGTGCGCCGCATCGCGCTGCTGCGCGGGCAGGCCTGGTTCCAGGTGACGCCTGATCCGGCGCGTCCGTTCCAGGTGGATGCGCAGGGCGGCGTGATCGAAGACATCTCCACGGCGTTCGCGGTTGCGCGCGAAGACGATCACGTGGAGACGATCGTCGAGCAGGGACGGGTTCGCGTCGCGGCGGCCGACCGCACTGGCTGGACCTACCTGGATGCCGGCCAGCGCGCGCGTTTCGCCGCGGGCGAGCGGGTGACGCGGCAGGAGGACGTGGCGCTGGACCGGATCGCGGCCTGGCGTGAGGGTGAACTGCTGATCGAGGCGGCCGGAGTCGAGGATGCGGTCCGGCGCATCGCGCGCTATCGGCCCGGCGCTACGTTCGTGCGCGGGGATCTGTCGACCCTGCCGTCGGTCAATGCGGCCTTCCGCATCGACCGGCCAGAGCAGGCCCTGGACGCGCTGGCGGTGAGCGCTGGACTGACCGTCACCCGGCTGCCGATGGGCGTGGCGATCGTCGCACCGGCCACGACCACGACCACGACTACGACGGAGTAATACCGCACGCGGTGCCGTCATGGCATCCGCGCGCCAGGCAGGTCACGCACGCGCATTGGTCTTGGGGCTGCGCCCCGTTCGTTCGTCTTATCGGCATAACGTACCCGCCGCCGCCACGTACGTCCGCTGCATCCGCACCTGCGTGCGGGTGACCCGCCTCTGCGGCACTGATCCTCTGACAGGTTTTTCCATGCGCATTTCCACCCGCGCGGGCCATCGTCCGCGCCCGTCACGTCTCTGCATCGCCCTGCTCACTGCCGGCCTGGCGGCCGCGCCCGCACTGCCGGCACTGGCCCAGTCCGGTCCGACGTCCGCTGCGGCGACCCTGCGTTTCGACATTCCCGCCCAGCCGCTGTCCGATGCGCTGCGCACCTACATGCGCCAGTCCGGGGTGCAGGTCGCCTATCCGGCCGCGCTGGCCCAGGGGGTGATCTCCAGCCCGGTGACCGGGCAGATGGACGCGCCGGCGGCGTTGCTGCGCCTGCTGCAGGGCAGTGGGCTGAGCATGCGCCCGGTGGGCCCCGACGCGGTGACCCTGGAGCGCGCGGCGGTGGCGGCCAGTGACGATGGCCTGATCGTCACCGACGCGCTGAGCGTGGCCGGTGACCGCATCGACGGCGGCAGCGATGCCGAACGCGCGCTGGATGTGTACCGCACCGCTGGCTCCAGCGCCTACATCGCGCGCGCCACCATCGAGCGCTTCCGCGGCACCTCCACTGCGGACATCGTCAAGGGCGTGGCCGGCGTCACCGCGGGTGACCCGCGTACCGCCAACGCGCTGGACGTGAACATCCGCGGCATCCAGGGCCAGAGCCGCATCCCGGTGATCATCGATGGCGGGCAGTCGACCATGGACACCTACCGCGGTTACGCGGGCCAGTCGCAGCGCACGTATCTCGATCCGGACCTGATCTCCAACGTCACCATCACCAAGGGCCCGAGCCTGGGCGTCAACGCCTCCGGCGGCATCGGCGGCGTGGTCGAGATGGAGACGCTGAAGATCGAGGACGTGCTCCGCGAGGGGCGCGATGCCGGGCTGCGCGTGCGCACCGGCATGGCCAATGCCAGCGCCAACAACGTGCCCGCCTATGATGCCGCGCCGCGTACCGACCGCAGTGCGCTGGGCAGCCAGTTCTTCAACACCGCCACCGCCAGGCACTGGGATCGCTTCGACCTGGTCGCGGCCTATGCATGGCGCGAGAACGGCAACTATTTCTCGGGCAAGCACGGCTACGACGATTTCCCGCAGACCCGGCGCACCCTGGCGCCGTTGAATCCGCCGGACACCGAGGTGTTCAACACCTCCTCGCGCTCGGAGTCGTTCCTGCTGAAGGGCACCTGGCGCATCGACAACAACCAGACGCTGGAAGCCGGTTATCGCCGCTATGAAGGCACCGCCGGCGAGATCATGGCCTCGCAGATCATCCGCGTGGACCGCGACCGCGTGCCGCAGTGGGATCCGGGCCATGTCGACATGGATGCCTACAACCTGCGCTACCGCTTCAACCCGGACAACGAGCTGATCGATCTGAAGGCCAACCTCTGGTACACCGACGCCGACAGCCTGATGTACAACGGCCTGACCGGGATCACGCCGTGGTACTTCGATCGCCGCACCGAGTGGTACGACGGTCCGTCGTTCAACACCGATCCGGGCTACAAGGATGCGTACCGCAACGAGCTGACCCAGACCCGGCTCGGCTTCGACGTGGGCAACACCACGCACCTGGAATCCGGTGCCGGCCTGTTCACGCTGGACTACGGCCTGTCCTTCAGCGACGAGGACGTCGGACCCGGCCCGCACTCGCCGGTGATGCACGACGACCTGGTCAACAACCGCTTCCTGCGCAATGCCGAGCGCAGGGAATACAGCGCGGTGGCCTCGGTCAAATGGCAACCGGACGAGCATTGGGAAGTGATGCTCGGCGGGCGCTACAACCGCGTCAACGTGCATGACCGCAACCGCCTGGCCACGCCGGATAGCTACGGCGTGATCGGTCAGTACCGCTACACCCAGCTGCTGGATGGCAATCCGAACCTGCCGGCATGGCGGGCCAAGCGCATCGCCATGCTGAACTGGTATCCGGATGCCAATGGCCAGTTCACCGAGGCCTCGCTGCTGGCCTCGCCATACGAGAAGGGCACGGTCGGCGACATCACCGGCTGGAACTTCTACGATGCGGATGACGCCGAAGATCTGCGCGTGCCGGTCAGCTGGACCTGGTCGCAGCCGGTCCGTCGCCGCGACAGTGCCTTCATGCCCAGCGCGAGTGTTGCCTACCGCTTCGACGAAGACACGATGGTGTATGTGAAGTACGCCGAAGGCGTGAAGCTGCCCAGCCTGTTCGAAACCACGCTGGGCCTGTTCACCGCGGCCAAGCCGACCGGTGAGCTCAAGCCGGAGCGGGCAGGGACCTGGGAAATCGGCGCGAGCACGGTGCGGCACGGCCTGTTCACCGAGGGCGACCAGGCCGGGTTCAAGCTGGCCTACTTCAATACGCGCATCGATGATCTGATCACCCGCGACTACCGCACCCTGTCGGCCGGCCTGATCCGCAACGTGGATCGCTTCAAGGTGTCCGGCGTGGAGTTCCAGTCCAGCTATGACAGCGGCACGGTGTTCGCCGATCTGTCCGCGCATTACTACATCGAGGCCAAGACCTGTGCGCCGGACATCGCCGCCGAGCGCCGCGCCTACGGTATCCAGCGGAAGATCGAGGAACTGAAGAACACGCCGGACTGTGTCGATGGTGGCTTCGAAGGGTCGTACAGCAACACCCAGAACCCGCCGCGCTACAACGTCAACCTGACCCTGGGTTCGCGGCTGTTCGACCAGCGCCTGAGCTTTGGCACCCGGGTGATCCACAACGCTGGCCCGATCAGCAGGCTGGACAAGGAATGGAACGTCGGCCTCTCGGCGATCCAGCAGCTGTACCGCCCGGCGACCATCGTCGACCTGTTCGCCAGCTGGCAGGCCAGCGAGCAGTTCGCGGTGGACCTCAACGTGGACAACCTGACCGATCGCTACTATCTCGATCCGCTGGCGCTGGGCGTGATGCCCGCACCGGGCCGGACCGTGCGGCTGGCGCTGACCTACCGCTACTGATGCCCGGACACGACAGGGGCCGGCATTGCCGGCCCCTGCGTGCATCCGACCGGCACACACCGTGCCCGGCCGCTGTCAGCATCGCGCGACCGATCAGCCGGCGTTGGCCTGCTGGGTCGCATCGGCGTGCAGGGCTTCGCTGAGCTCATCGACCACGATCGCCCACTCCGCATCCGAGCGCAGCTGCTCGGTCAGGAACTGGCGCTGACCGTCGTTCCAGTACGGCGCTTCGATCAGGCGGATGTCGTTGGAGAGCTGGTGGTCGCGGATGAAGGCCGCGATCGCCGCCTCGCTGGCGTCCAGCCCGAGCTGCAGGAACAGGTTGGTCATGCGCGGTTCGGTCGTGATCATCGTGTCATTCCAGTGGCAGGGCGTGGTCCGTATTATCGGGGCAACGCCGTGACGGTGGCATGTGACGGACGCAACACGGGTCCACGCGACACGGGCTTGGGGTTGCACCCGTGCCAGACGTCTTCAACAGAGAACCGCGCCCACTTCCCCTGCAAGCACTGCCATGATCGTCATCGATACTCCCGAAGCCACCCGCAGCCAACGCCTCAAGGCCGCCACCCGCGACAGCCATGGCGCGCTGGACAAGCGCATCATGGCCGGCGACATCTTCGCCAGCCGCGACCTGTTCGCAAAATTCCTGCGCGTGCAGTACCGCTTCCACCGCGATATCGATGCGCTCTACGGCAACCCCGCGCTGGACGCGCTGCTGCCCGATCTGGACGAGCGCCGCCGTCTGCCGCTGATCGCCCGCGATCTGGCCGACCTGGAACAGACCCTGCCGCTGCCGGCGTCGACGCGCCTGGATGGCGATCTGCCGCTGCCGGCCGCGCTGGGCTGGCTGTACGTCGCCGAAGGCTCCAACCTCGGTGGCACCGTGCTGTACAAGATGGCGGCCAGGCTCGGTCTGGACAGCGACTTTGGCGCGCGCCATCTGGCCGCGCATCCGGATGGCGCGGCCCGCCACTGGCGCGAGTTCACCACCGCACTGGATGGTGTGGCGCTGACCGCCGCGCAGGAGCAGCAGGTGATCGATGCGGCCGATGCCGCCTTCCGCAGCGTGCACGGTCATGTCGAGGAAGAATTCGCATGATCGCCGCCCGCGCCACGCCCGCGGTGCCGGACCCCCACGGCCGCCCGTGATGCGCTGGCTCTGGTTCGGCCTGGGCTGGATCATGGTGGCGCTGGGCGTCATCGGCGCCCTGCTGCCGGTGATGCCGACCACGATCTTCCTGATCCTGGCTGTCGGCTGTTTCGCGCGCAGCTCGCCGAAGTTCGAACGCCGGCTGCTCGAGCATCCCCGTTACGGGCCCCCGCTGCGCCTGTGGCGCGAGCAGGGCGCGATCAGCCGCAAGGGCAAGGCCTTCGCCGGGGCCGGCATGGCGTTCGGCTTCGTCATGTTCTGCTGGGGCGCGCATCCGTCCTGGCCGCTGCTGCTTGGCGTCGGGGTGTTCTTCGCGGCCAGCGCGGCGTATGTGCTGTCGCGGCCCGCACCGCGGCCGCCCGGCGTGCCGGTTCCCCCGTCGGAGCGCTGAACGCGGTGCCCCGCCTGCGCGGATCCGCACCGCATCACCCCGATACTTCTCCGCCTCCCTATTGCCTCCTCTTGCCTCCGGCGCCGCCCCGCGCCGCGACGCCCCTGACAGACGACCCTGCTGATGACCCTCCCGATCGATGTTCCTGCCGCCGTGGCGGCATTGCCGCATGACCTGACCCCGTGGGGCATGTACCAGGCCGCCGATGGCGTGGTGCAGGCCGTGATGATCGGGCTGGCACTCGCCTCGATCGCCACCTGGACGGTGCTGGTCGCCAAGACCTGGGAGCTGGGCCGGCAGCGCACGCGGCTGCGCCAGGCCTGCGCGCTGCTGCTGCAGTCGGCGCACCTGCCGGCGCCCCGGACGCATGCGCTGCTCGACGAGGGCGTGGCTCACACGCTGATCGACGCGGCCCGCACCGAGCTGCGCCTGTCGGAAGACGCGCACGATCCGGTCGGCATCAAGGAGCGCGTCGCCTCGCGGCTGGAACGCATCGAACTGGCGCATGCGCGGCAGCTGCGCACCGGGGTCGGCCTGCTCGCCAGCATCGGCGCGATCGCGCCGTTCGTCGGCCTGTTCGGCACGGTGTGGGGGATCATGAACAGTTTCATCGGCATCGCCCACGCCAACACCACCAACCTGGCCGTGGTCGCCCCGGGCATCGCCGAGGCGCTGCTCGCGACCGCCCTGGGCCTGGTCGCGGCGATTCCCGCCGTGGTGATCTACAACCACTTCACCCGCGTGCTGGGCGGCCTCCGCGGCCTGCTGGGCGATCTGTCCGCCGGGGTGCAGCAACTGGTCTCGCGCGATCTGGACCGGCGCGGCAACGCCCCTGCCGTGCGCGACGCGCGCTGAGGAGCGGCCATGGCCATCAAGACCGCCCGCCACGACGACGACGCGCTGGAAGAAAGCCACGAGATCAACGTCACCCCCTTCATCGATGTGATGCTGGTGCTGCTGATCATCTTCATGGTCGCCGCGCCGCTGGCCACGGTGGATACGCCGGTGGACCTGCCGGCCAGCACTGCAAAGCCGCAGCCGCGCGATGGGGAACCGGTGTTCCTCTCGGTGCAGGCCGATCTGTCGCTGAGCATCAATGACGTGCCGGTCGGCACGGACGGGCTGAACGCCACGCTGGAGCGGCTGACCGCCGGTGATCACGAGCAGCGCATCTACCTGCGCGCCGACCAGACGGTGCCTTATGGCGAGCTGATGCAGACCATGAACGCGCTGCGCGCCGCCGGGTATCGCCGGATCGCACTGGTTGGCGTGGAGCAGCGCAGCGAATGAGCCGCGACACTCCCGCATCGCTGCGTTGGGCGGGCAGCCTGGCGCTGGTGCTGGCCACGCATGCGCTGCTGATCGGCGGCGCGGTGTGGTGGCAGCAGCGTGCGCCAGTGCTGGTCAGTGATATGCCGGTGGAAGCGGTGATGGTGGAGCTGGCGCCGGTCCCGGAAGCGCCGACCGCGCCACCGAAGGAGATGCCGCCCGGGCCGTTGCAGCAGGAGCAGCATCGACCCGAGCCCACGCCGGTGCCCAAGGTCGATCTCCCGCCGGACGACACGCCGGACGCGCAGGACGTCCTGCGTCGCGAGACACCCCGCGAAGAAGAACTGACCGACCAAAACAACGTGGCGCAGACGCTCGCACCACCGGATGTGTCGGCGCGCCCGTCCGAGCGCTACGCCGCCACGCAGACCGTTGCCGGCCGCCAGGGCCCTGCGGCCGTCACCTGGCAGGGCCTGCTGCTGGGCCATCTGGAACAGTACCGCCGCTATCCGCGCCAGGCCGAGCGGCTGCGCCAGCAGGGCGTGGCCTATGTGCGCTTCTCGGTGGACCGGCAGGGCAACGCCTCCAACATCCGGCTGGGACAGAGCAGCGGCCATGCGCTGCTGGATGAGGAAACCCTGGCCACGGTGCGCCGCGGCAGCCCGTTGCCACCGCCGCCCGCGGAGATCACCGGCGACCCGGTGGAGGTGATGGTGCCGGTGACGTTCTTCCTCCGGCGGCGTTGAGGCGTGGCGAACCGCACGCGCTGCACGGACGCGCTGGCATGAGGCCAGCGCGTCCGTCATTCCTCAGAGCAGCGGCACCAGCAGCAGGGCCACGATGTTGATGATCTTGATCAGCGGATTGATCGCCGGGCCGGCGGTGTCCTTGTAGGGATCGCCGACGGTATCGCCGGTCACCGCGGCCTTGTGCGCCTCGCTGCCCTTGCCGCCGAAGTGGCCATCCTCGATGTACTTCTTGGCGTTGTCCCACGCGCCGCCGCCGGTGGTCATCGAGATCGCCACGAACAGGCCGGTGACGATGGTGCCGATCAGCAGGCCGCCGAGTGCACGCGGCCCGAGCAGCAGGCCGACCACCACCGGTACCGCGACCGGCAGCAATGACGGGATGATCATTTCGCGGATCGCCGAGCGGGTCAGCAGGTCCACCGCACGGTCGTACTGCGGCTTGCCGGTGCCATCCATGATCCCGGGAATCTCGCGGAACTGGCGGCGTACTTCCTCCACCACCGCACCCGCCGCGCGACCCACCGCTTCCATCGCCATCGCGCCGAACAGATAGGGAATCAGGCCGCCGATCAGCAGGCCGATGATCACCTCATGGTTGGACAGGTCGAAGGCGAAGACCTCGCCGGGATTGGCGGCCTGCAGGTTGTGCGTGTAATCGGCGAACAGCACCAGGGCGGCCAGGGCGGCCGAGCCGATCGCATAGCCCTTGGTCACCGCCTTGGTGGTGTTGCCGACCGCATCCAGCGGATCGGTGATGTCGCGGATTTCCGGCGGCAGTTCGGCCATCTCGGCGATACCGCCGGCGTTGTCGGTGATCGGGCCGTAGGCATCCAGCGCCACGATCATGCCGGCCATCGAGAGCATCGCGGTCGCGGCGATGGCGATGCCGTACAGGCCACCGAAGTAGTGCGCCAGCCAGATCGCCACGCACACCGCGATCACCGGCAGGGCAGTGGACTTCATCGAGACGCCGAGGCCGGCGATGATGTTGGTGCCGTGGCCGGTGGTGGAGGCCTGCGCCACGTGCTGCACCGGCTTGTACTGGGTGCCGGTGTAGTACTCGGTGATCCACACGATCAGCCCGGTCAGCACCAGCCCGATCAAGGCGCAGAAGTACAGGTTCAGCGCACCGTGCGCGTTGTCCGGCATCAACTGCGTGGTGATCGGGTAGAACGCGATCGCCGCCAGCACGCCGGACACGATCACGCCCTTGTACAGCGCGCCCATGATCGAGCCGCCGGGCTTCACCTTGACGAACAGCGCGCCGATGATCGAGGCGATGATCGACACCCCGCCCAGCACCAGCGGATACAGCACAGCGTTGGCACCGGCCTCGGCGATCATCAGGTTGCCGAGCAGCATCGTCGCGATCACCGTGACCGCATAGGTTTCGAACAGGTCGGCGGCCATGCCGGCGCAGTCGCCGACGTTGTCGCCCACGTTGTCGGCGATCACCGCCGGGTTGCGCGGATCATCCTCGGGAATGCCGGCCTCGACCTTGCCCACCAGGTCCGCGCCGACGTCGGCGCCCTTGGTGAAGATGCCACCGCCCAGTCGCGCGAAGATGGAAATCAGCGATGAGCCGAACGCCAGCCCGACCAGCGCATGCAGCGTCTGCGCGACATCCAGGCCCAGCTTCAGCAGCAGTGCGTAATACCCGGCCACGCCCAGCAGGCCCAGGCCGACCACCAGCATGCCGGTGATCGCACCGCCGCGGAAGGCGACGTCCATGGCCGCGCTCAGGCCGTTGCGGGCGGCTTCGGCCGTGCGCACGTTGGCACGCACGGACACGTTCATGCCGATGTAGCCGGCCGCGCCGGAGAGCACGGCCCCGATCGCGAAGCCGATCGCGGTGTACCAGCTGAGGAAGAAGCCGACCAGCACGAACAGCACGGCACCGGCGATGGCGATGGTCAGGTATTGACGGTTGAGATAGGCGCGCGCGCCTTCCTGGATGGCGGCGGCGATTTCCTGCATGCGGGCATTGCCAGCCGGTTGCCGGAGGATCCAGCGTGCCGACACGATGCCGTAGAGAATCGCGAGAATGGCGCAGAACAGCGCCAGAGAAAGCCCGTAACGTTCCAGCATGTCCCCTCCCGGGTGATGGAATGACATCCAGTGAACGGATGAACTTCTCCACGCGGGGGCACAACGGGCTGCAACCATGAACCAACCCGTTCAGACCGTGCCCGGTCTTCAAGCGTGTGGCGGTGTTCAGCAATCCCTGGTGATCCGAGTATGCGGGCAAATCCTCGATGCATGCCAGCAAGGATTACAAACCGCATGCGCGTGCCCGGATCGCCAACGACGGAGGTAGGGCCGGCCGCTGGCATCGGTAGTGCCGGCCGCTGGCCGGCAGCCAAGCAGATCCGGACGACCGGCCGCCTTTGCCACGCCGTTCAGCCACCCACTGGCAGCCTCGGCCCATCCCCAGCCGTTGGAGCCCTGCCATGTCCCCCCGTCATCTGTTGTGGCTGGCCCTGTTGCCCGCCGTGTCCTCTTTCGCCGCCGAGACCCCCGAACTGCAGCGCGCCGCGGGCACCCCGCAGGCGGTGGGCGCGGCCCACACCCTGCGCCAGATTCCCGAAGCCTGCGCGCGGTTGGAAGGCGTGTTCACCGGCGAAGCGGCCCAGCCGTACAAATTCGCCGTGGTGCGCACCAGCGAGCAGTGCCAGCCGCGGGCCCGCTTCGTCGACTACGACAAGGCGCAGCCCAGCGAAGCCAAGGGCTGGAAACTCAACGATGTGATCCGCGTGCCGAATGCGTCGTGCCCGGCGCAGCAGGCCGTCGTCCGTGTGTGGCGCATGCCGGTCACCACCAAGCCCGAGCTGGATGGCCAGGGCCAGTCGCGCATCTACCTGGAAGACGCCAAGAAGCAGGCGGCGGCCGGCAAGATCGCCCAGGTGCCGATGTTCGCCGCGCAGATGAAGGTCGAAGGCAAGGCCTGCAACTGACTTGACCACACCCCGGTAGTGCCGGCCGCTGGCCGGCTCCACGCGGACCGTCAGATGCCCGATGAGACCGGCCGCTGGCCGGCTCCCAGGACGCTGCCGCACACCGCGATGCCGGCCAGCGGCCGGCACTACCCGACTGTCAGACAGCCCGAAGGTGCAGGCCAGCGGCCGGCACCACCGGGGTCGTTCATGCCTCGAAAGCAGGCAGCTTCTTCTTGACCGCCACGTTCTTCAGCGTCACGTACTTCGGCAGTCCATCGGGCCCGTACGGCAACGGCGCTTCCCCCTTGATCAGCGGGGCGAGGTAGGCGCGGGCCTTCTCGGTGATGCCGAAGCCATCGCGCCGGATGAAGCCGGCCGGCATCTTCTTCTCGTGATTGGCCACCTTGTGCAGCGGCGCGGCCTCGATCTTCCAGCGATACGGTGTATCGCTGGTGCGCACGATCACCGGCATCACGGCGTTCTGGCCTTTCAGCGCGAACTGCACCGCGGCCTTGCCAACCGCCTGCGCCTGCTCCCAGTCGGTCTTCGAGGCGATGTGCCGCGCCGAGCGCTGCAGGTAGTCGGGCAGGGTCCAGTGGACCTTGTAGCCCAGCGCATCCTTGACCCGCGCCGCCAGCTGCGAAGCGACGCCGCCCAGCTGGGTATGCCCGAACGAATCGGTGCCGCCGCCCGCATCGGCGACGAAGCGCCCATCGGCGGTCTGGATGCCTTCGGAAGCCACCACCACGCAGTAGCCCACGCGCTCGACCACCTGTTTCACCTTGGCCAGGAACGCGGCCTCGTCATAGGCGCGCTCGGGCAGCAGGATGAGGTGCGGGGCGTCGTCGACGCCCTGGCCGGCCAGGCCTGCGGCGGCGGCGAGCCAGCCGGTGTGGCGGCCCATGGCCTCGTAGACGAACACCTTGGTCGAGGTCTCGGCCATCGCGGCCACGTCCAGCGCGGCTTCGCGCACGGAGACGGCGGTGTATTTGGCCGCCGAGCCGAAGCCCGGGCAGGTGTCGGTCACGGCCAGATCGTTGTCGATCGTCTTGGGCACGCCGATGCAGGTCAGGTCGTAGTCGAAGGCCTTGGCCAGCTGGGAGACCTTCCAGGCGGTATCGGCCGAATCGTTGCCGCCGTTGTAGAGGAACCAGCGCACGTCATGGGCGCGCAGCACCTCGAGCAGGCGCTCGTACTTGCCGCGGTCGGCCTCCAGCGACTTGAGCTTGTAGCGGCACGAGCCGAACGCACCGCCCGGGGTGTGGGCGAGGGCGGCGATGGCGGCGGCGGTCTCCCGGGAGGTGTCGATCAGGTCTTCGCGGAGCGCACCGAGGATGCCGTTGCGCGCGGCCAAGACCTTGATTCCTTTGGCCCTGGCCGTGCTGATGACCGCCGAGGCGGTGGCATTGATGACGGCGGTGACGCCGCCTGACTGGGCGTAGAGCAGGGTACCGTTGGGCATGGTGCGACCTTGGTCTGGGGGAAGGACATTGCAGAGACATTACCGGTATGGGGTAAAGTGCGCGTATTGCGGTGCAGCGTGATTGTGGACAATCCCGGGGCGCGCGCCCTTCCATTTTCTTACCAAGTTGGAGTCAGGTTGATGCGATTGGTTCTGTTGGGACCGCCCGGTTCGGGCAAGGGGACACAGGCGACGCGCCTGAAGGAACACCTGTCGATTGCGCACATTTCCACCGGCGACCTGCTGCGTGCCGAAGTGGCCGCCGGCACCGAGCTGGGCAAGCAGGCCAAGGCCGTGATGGATGCCGGCAACCTGGTGTCCGATGACATCCTGCTGGGCATGCTCGAGTCGCGCCTGGGCCAGGACGACGTGGCCAAGGGCTTCATCCTCGACGGTTACCCGCGCAACGTGGCCCAGGCCAACGCGCTGGACGCCCTGCTGGCCAAGATCGGCCAGCCGCTGGATGCCGTCGTGCAGCTGGACGTGCCGACCGAACTGCTGGTCGAGCGCATCGCCGGCCGCGCCGCCGAACAGGGCCGCGCCGATGACAACCCCGAATCCGTGCGCCAGCGCCTGCAGGTCTACAACGACCAGACCGCGCCGGTGGTGGATTTCTATGCCGGCCGCGGCACGCTCGCACGCGTGGATGGCGTGGGCGAACTGAACGATGTGGAAGCGCGCATCCGCGCCGCGATCCAGGCCTGAGCCGGTCGGTGCCGCTGCGGCGGCACCGCACCCGCGCCGCGTGTGCAGGATCCGTAAAACACACGCGCCCGGCCCCCGAAGGGACCAGGCGCGTGGTGTGAAGGTGCCAGCGAGCGGGCTTGCTCAGAGCCCCGCAGCATGAGCCCCCCTGGGGATGGCCTCTTGGGGAGTAGGACCAATGGGGTACTGCGGCTGGCCACGCGAATTGTGTCCGTCTTCACAGTACGGCGCTATCGGGAATTCCCCGACACCCTGCTGGATTTTTCTGATAGTCGACTAGGAGTTGTCTGACGGCGATCTCCATCGACGCTGGTGATCGGCGACAATCGTACGCATGAGCACGATCCATATTCTTGGCATTGCAGGCACTTTCATGGGCGGCGTCGCCGCGCTGGCACGCGAGAAGGGCCATACGGTCCGCGGCAGCGACCAGGCGATCTATCCGCCGATGTCCACCCAGCTCGAGCGCCTGGGCATCGCGCTGGATCCCGGCTACCGCGCCGACAGCGTGGCGCCCGACTGCGACGAGGTGGTGATCGGCAATGCCCTGTCGCGTGGCAATCCCGCCGTGGAAGCGGTGCTGGACGCTGGTCAGCGCTACATCTCCGGCGCCCAGTGGCTGTCCGAGCAGGTGCTGCCGGGCCGCGACACGCTGGCCGTGGCCGGCACCCACGGCAAGACCACCACCACCACCATCCTGACCTGGCTGCTGCACAGCGCCGGGCGCGAACCGGGCTTTCTGATCGGCGGCGTGGCCGAGGATTTCGGCGTGTCCGCGCGCGTGGGCAGCGGCCGCGAGTTCGTGGTCGAGGCCGACGAGTACGACACCGCGTTCTTCGACAAGCGCAGCAAGTTCGTGCACTACCGCCCGCTGGTGGCGATCCTCAACAATCTCGAATACGACCACGCCGACATCTTCCCCGACGTGGCCGCGATCCAGCGCCAGTTCCACCACCTGATCCGTACCGTGCCCGCGCGCGGGCGCCTGATCGTCAACGGCGAAGATGCCTATCTCGCCGAGGTGCTGGCGATGGGCTGCTGGACCCCGGTGGAGCGCTTCGGATTCGATCCGTCGCTGGAATGGCACGCCGAACTGGTGGAGGCCGATGGCAGCGTGTTCGTCGTGCACCATCGCGGCGCACGGGTCGGTGAAGTGCGCTGGTCGCTGCTCGGCCGCCACAATGTCCTCAACGGCCTGGCCGCCCTGGCCGCCGCGCATGCGGTCGGCGTCGAGCTGGCCACGGTGATCCCGGCGCTGGCCGCGTTCCGCAGCGTCAAGCGCCGGCTGGAAGTGATCGGCCAGGCGCGCGACATCACCCTTTACGACGATTTCGCGCACCACCCGACCGCGATCCGCACCACGCTGGACGGCCTGCGTGCCAGGGTCGGTAATGCCCGCATCGTGGTGGCGATGGAGCCGCGCAGCAATTCGATGCGGCTGGGCGCCCACGCGCAGGCCCTGGCGCCGTCGCTGGACGGGGCCGACGCAGTGGTGTTCCTGCATCGCCCCGAGCTGGCCTGGGATGCCGCCGCCGTGATCGCCGCCGTGCGGGGTGAGGCGCATGCGGTGGCGGACACCGATGCGCTGCTGGCCCAACTGGGCGCGATCGCCGCGCCGGGCGACCATGTGGTGTTCATGTCCAACGGCGGGTTCGACGGCGCCCCGCGTCGTTTCCTGGCGCAGCTTCAGGATCACTGAGTGCCGCTGGCCATGACCGAGACCGCTTCGCTGCCCCTGTTCCCGCTGCACACCGTGCTGCTGCCCGGTGCGGCGCTGGGCCTGCGGGTGTTCGAGCGCCGCTATCTGGACATGCTGCGCGAATGCAGCCGGGCGGGCACCGCGTTTGGTGTCTGCCTGATCCTGGAGGGCGAGGAGGTCGGCGCGCCGGCCTTGCCCGCCGCCTACGGGGTCGAGGCGCGGATCGAGGATTTCGACGTGGGTGCCGATGGCGTGCTGGTGCTGCGCCTGCGCGGCCAGCGCCGCTTCCATGTCGAACGGACCCGGGTGCGCGACAACGGCCTGATCATCGCCGAGGCGACCTGGTGCGCGCCCGACAGCGACGACGAGCTGCAGCCCGAGCACGCGCTCATGGCGACCGTGCTCGAGCACATCATCGAGCAGGCGGGCGCCGCGTTCGCCCCGGTCAGCCCGGCGCAGATGGAGCAGGCCAGCTGGGTCGGCTGGCGCCTGGCCGAACTGCTGCCGCTCCAGGATGCTCAGCGCCTGCAACTGCTGCAGCGCGATGATCCGCACCAGCGCCTGCAGGCGCTGCTGGACTGGATGCCGTAACGCGGGGCGTGGCCCCGCTGCACGATCGGCCGGGGATGCCCCGGCGCTGCCTCATTCCGCCGGGGGCATGCGCACGCGCAGTACCGGCATCTCCGTGTCCGGATGGGTATCGACCTGCTGCGGCAGGCCCTCCAGGGCCTGGCGGACCGCATTGAGCGACGGGTCGATGCCACGCATCGGCCGCCACATCCCGATCAGCTTGAAGTGCTGCTGGTAGTGCAGGGTCTGCGCACTGCCCAGCCACAGCGGTTCGTTGTCCGGCGCCGACAGACGTGCGGGTGCCGGCCACAGGCGCAGCGCGAAGATCTCGTTGGGCGCATTGCCCGCGCGCAGCATCAGCAGCGACTCGACCTGGGTGTCCAGGGTGGCCGGCAGCACCGGCACGGTGTCCTTGTCGCCGGACTTGTCGAGCATCAACAGCGCCTGCTCCCAACCGGCCTGCGGCTGCACGCGCCAGCCCTGGCTTTCCAGCCGCCGCTGCAGCGGCGCCAACGGACCGGCCACCTGCACATCCAGCGGCCAGCGCTGATCGTCATCGAACTCATTGCGGCGCGAGGGCAGGTGCTGCCATTCGGTTGTCCACCAGGCCTGGGCATCCAGCGGCGCCGGGGTCGGCTGGGCCGGCTCGAAGCGGGCCAGCTTGACCGGTATGTTGCGCGGGGCATACCAGAGCGCCGCGATGGCGAAGGTGCCGTAGAACAGCCACGCCACCGGCTTGACCCAGAACGAGCGGTTGAAGCGGCGACGGTAGGCGATGCCCAGCACCAGCAGCCAGAACAGACCGAACAGCATGCCGCCGATCACATCGCTCAGCCAATGCGCGCCGAGGTAGATGCGCGCGAAGCCGATCAGGCTGACGATGATGCCCGAGAGCAGGTAAGGCCAGACGCGCGTGCGGCCCGGCAGCTCGCGCGCGATCAGCACGGCGAAGAAGCCGAAGGTGATCGTGGCCATCGTCACCGAGACCGACGGGAAGCCGAAGCCGCTGCTTGCATCCGGCGGGCGGACCACGTCCACCGTCGCGCCGAGCAGCTTGCACAGTGCAAGGCCGAAGGCGAGCGCGGCCAGCCAGTGGGCCGCCGCCATCCAGCGCCGGCGCCAGACCAGGTAGCCCATGCCGGCGGCGGTGGCGGGCAGCAGGACCTGCCACGCGCCCAGCGAAGCCAGTGCGGCCATCGGGTAATCGGCCAGCGGATTGCGCAGCGCCAGCATCGCGTGGTGCACGGCCAGATCGACCATCAGCGGTTCGCCGTGGGCGACCACGGCCATCAACAACGCGAACCAGCCCCAGCCGAGCAGCAGCAGCATCACCGCCAGCATCGCCAACGGCACCGACTCCCGTCGCTGCGGATCGAACACCGCCACCGAATAGCGGCCCAGGGTCGGGTGCCGCTGCGACCAGGCCAGCAGGCTGGCGAGCCAGCTGTCCATGCGCGAGGCCGACCAGCGGTAGCCATACAGCACGATCGCCCAGACCAGGCCCATGATCACGCCGAGCAGGGCCAGCACCATCACCAGCCGACCGGCGACCGCAGCCACTGCGTCATAGGCCTCGCCGAGCACCCAGCCGGGCGCGAGGAACAGCACCGCCCACGACAGGCTGGCGATGCCGCTGGCCTGGATGTAGCGCGACAGCGGCATCTTCATCATGCCGGCGATGGCGGGCACGAACGGCCGGATCGCGCCGACATAGCGCGCCACCAGGATGCTCTTGAACGCATTGCGGCGGAACATCGTTTCGCCACGGTCGAGCAGCTGCGGGTATTTGCTGAAGGGCCAGAAACCCCGCAGGCGATCGCCCCAGCGCCGCCCGATCCAGTAGCTGATGCCATCGCCGGCAAACGCGCCGAGGGCTGCGCAGGCCACCGCATACGGTCCGGAGATCTGGCCCAGGCCGATGAACACACCGACCGCGAACAGCAGCGGCAACGCGGGCACGATCGCGCCCAGCACGATGACCGCATCGCAGAACGCGATGAGGAAGATGACCGCACCGGCAAGCACGGGGTGAGCTGAGATCCACGCAAGCGTGGCATCGATCCATGACGAGTCCATCGGGGGATTATAGAGGGGGCAAAGTGACTGACTGCCGGCCGGCGGCGGGGAAGTGCGGCATCTGCAGTGAATGAACGCGATCACCCGCCTAGAATGGCGGCATGACACGCCCCGCCGACGCCGCCCCGACCGCCCTCAAAGCCGACAGCTTCGGCCGCATCCTGCTGATGGAGCAGGACGGCCAGCGCTTCGTGCGCCGCGATCTGGAAGCGACCCCGTGGTGGCTGCGGCTGCCGGCATGGTGGCTGGCCCGGCGCGAGGCACGCGCGCTGGCGCACCTGGATGGCATGCCCGACACCCCGCGCCTGCTGGCCTGGAACGGGCGCTGGCTGGACCGCAGCTTCATGGCCGGTGATGCCATGTACCAGCGTCCGCCGCAGGGCGACCTGGCGTACTTCCGTGCCGCCCGCCGATTGCTGCAGCAGGTGCATCGCCATGGCATCGCGCACAACGATCTGGCCAAGGAAGCCAACTGGCTGGTACGCGACGATGGTTCGCCGGCGCTGATCGATTTCCAGCTGGCGGTGATCGGCAACCCACGCTCGCGCTGGATGCGCTTGCTGGCCCGCGAAGACCTGCGCCATCTGCTCAAGCACAAGCGCATGTACTGCCGGCAGTACCTGACGCCGGTGGAGAAGCGGCTGCTCAAGCGCACCTCGTGGGTGCGCGATCTGTGGTTCCGCACCGGCAAGCCGGTCTACCGCTTCGTCACCCGCAGGATCCTGCACTGGGAAGACAACGAAGGGCAGGGGCCGAAGCCCTGAGCGGGCGAAGCACGCACGCGCCGCAGTGACCGGGCGCGCGCCCGGCTGACCGGGACCAGGCGATGGTGCTCAGCGCAGCTCGAGGATCTGCTTGCCGCTGAAGCGGCGTTGCGCATCGAAATCGTAGGCGACCCGCAGCTTCCCGACATCCGCGCAGGCATGACAGGTACGCATCGGCGTGCTGTAGATCAGGCGCACGCCCCCGTCGGGCCGCGCTTCACTGCCGCTGGCCTCGGCCGGTGCGAAGGGCGTGGCCTCCGGGTGCGCATCCAGGAACGGCTTGACCGTGGCATCGGCGCGCGACATTTCCGGCAGCACGTCCGCATCCACATCCACCGTGTGACCGGCGCTGTCGACCAGCAGCGTGCTTTCATTGGTATTGGCGCGGAACGGATACTCGATGGTGGCGATGCCCACGCCGTCCTGTTCGCGCCATGCGCTCACATAGCCGGGATTGCCCTGCGCGCCCAGTTGATGGGCGGCGGCGATCGCCTGCGGGCTGGCCTTGGCGGCCTGCATCGCGCGGGCCAAGCAATCATCGGCGACCGGTGCCTGGCCACGGCAGGCATCGACCTCGCCGTCCCAGATCGCGGCTTCGCTGAAGGGGGACGCGCCGCCCGCGGTGCCGGGAACGGTGGCGGCCGCCTGCGGCTCGGTGCTTGTCGGAGCGCCCGCCGGCTGGCAGGCGGCAACGCCGAGCACCAGCGCAAGCGCAGTCAGGGGAAGGCGGATCGCCGTCATGTCGCTCATTCCATGCAGAACGTGAGCGCCCAGTATCGACGTGGCGCATGAATCCGGCGTGTGCGCCGGGGCGGCATAATGCGGGTCCATTGCAATCGCACTGAAGGAACCCGCACATGGCCAGTCTGCAAGGCAAAACCCTGTTCATCACCGGCGGCTCGCGCGGCATCGGCCTGGCCATCGCGCTGCGTGCGGCGCGCGACGGCGCCAACGTCGCGATCGCGGCCAAGTCCTCGGTGCCCAATCCCAAGCTGCCGGGCACCATCCACAGCGCTGCAGAGGCGGTGACCGCCGCGGGCGGGCAGGGGCTGGCGCTGAAGTGCGACATCCGCGAAGAGGACCAGGTGCGTGCGGCGGTGGCTGCCACGGTGGATACGTTTGGCGGCATCGACATCCTGGTCAACAACGCCAGTGCGATCTGGCTGCGCGGCACGCTGGATACGCCGATGAAACGCTTCGACCTGATGCAGCAGGTCAACGCGCGCGGCAGCTTCCTGTGCGCACAGGCCTGCCTGCCGCACCTGCTGCAGGCGCCCAACCCGCACATTCTGACCCTCGCGCCGCCGCCGAGCCTGGACCCGAAGTGGTGGGCCCCGCACACCGGCTACACGCTGGCGAAGATGGGCATGAGCTTCGTCACCCTCGGGCTGGCCGCCGAGTTCGGTCCGCAGGGCGTCGCGGTCAATGCGCTGTGGCCGCGCACCATCATCGCTACCGACGCGATCAACATGATTCCCGGCGTCGATCCCGCCGGCTGCCGCACGCCGCAGATCCTGGCCGATGCCGCGCACGCGGTGCTGGTGCGCGAGGCTGCCGGTTTCCACGGCCGCTTCCTGATCGACGACGAGGTGCTGGCCGAAGCCGGGGTGACCGATCTGTCCGGGTACGCCATGGACGTGTCGCGCCCGCTGCTGCCGGATCTGTTTCTGGACTGACTGCGCCAGGAAACGCAGCGGGATTGAGCCGACCATCACGGCGGGCTCGGCTAGAATGCGCGGCTGTAATCGTTTTCAAGGATGGTCTGCATGCCCCGTGTTCTTTCTTCCACCGCGCTGGCTGCTGCGCTTGCGCTTGTCCTGTCTGCCTGCGGCAACACACCTGCTGGCGACCCGGCCACGACGGGCTCGGCCGAGCAGCGCGGTGCGACCGCCGCCGTCGACGCGCAGCAGCAGCTGACCGCCAAGCTCAACGCCTACATCGGCTGTTTCAACGCACTTGATTCAAAAACGCATGACAGCATCCAGTCGTATACGCGTTGGATCAAGGATGTCGACGCAGGCCCGACCGGCCGCGAGTCGAGCATCTACGGGCCCTTCGAGATCAGCGATTACGACATGAAGCAGTGCGATGCACCGGTGACGGAAGCGATCGCGGCCAAGCCCGCACTGGCCGAGCTCGATGACGCTGCCGGCCGCTATCAGCAGGCGCTGAAGGCGCTGGCGCCGGTCAGCAAGGAGGCTCACGACTACTACGAGCGGCAGGATTACGAAGACGACCAGTTTGCCAAGGGCAAGCAGATGCATGGCCCGCTGATGGCCGCGTTCAAGCAGTTTGTGGCAGCGAGCGAGCAGTTCAATGCTGAACTGGAACGCCAGAACGATGCGGCGCAGCGTGAGCAGCTCAAGGTGCTGGAGCAGGCCGAGGGCCGCACTCGCGAGTACTACCGCCTGGCGATGATGCTGGAAGCCAAGGCTATCGTGGAGCTGATGACGCAGGATGCGTTCGACACGACCAAGGCGCAGGAGCGTCTGGACGCATTCAACCGCATTTCGGACGAAGCACATGCCAAGGTGGCTGATCAGGAGCCCGGCAAGTCCGATTGGGAGGGTTTCGAACGCGAAGCGGAGAACTTCCGCCGCCAGGGCAAGGAACGGCTGCAGCGTGTCAGCGAAAAAAGGGCGTACAGCAGGTTCGAGCGCGGCATGCTCGATTCGCCGTCGATGGCGCCGCAGGGCTCGCCGGCCAAGCTGATGCAGGAATACAACGCGCTGGTCTTCCAGAGCAACCGCCAGTAAGGCGCCCTACTGTTTTTTGTGTGCAAGGAACTGAATTGAACGCTTCTATACGTGTACTGCCGGTGCTGTTGCTGGGCGCCGTGGCCGGCCTGGCTGGCTGCAACAAGTCCACCGGCCTGTCGCCGGCCGATCCCAGCCTTGCCAAGGTCAATGCCTATATCGAGTGCTACAACGGCGTCGAGCAGCCCATCCACGAGGGCTTCGAGACCTATACCGGCTGGATCAAGGATGTCGAGGCCGGCCCGACCGGCAAGGAAGCGCAGCCGCGCTCGCCGGGCACGGTGTTGTCGCACCGCGTGGAATATTGCGGCCAGCCGCTGACCGACGCGCTGGCGATGACGCCGGCGACGCCGATGGATGCGTCAGCGCGCGATTACCAGCAGGCATTCCAGGCCTTGTATGCGAAGATCGAGCAGGCCGATGGCTACTTCAGCCGCGAGGAATTCCGCCGCGATGGTGGCGAAGGCATGCGCAGCCAGCACGCACCGCTGATGCAGGCCTATGCGGCCTTCTTCAAGGCCAGCGACGCACTGGACGTGGCGCTGGAAAAGAACGAGGAAGACCGCCGTGCCGCGCAGCTGAAGGAGATCGAAGAGAGCGAGGGCCGTTCGCCGGCGTACTACCACCTGCGCCTGGTCGGTGACGGCAAGCAGCTTGCGGTGGCCTTCCAGGATGAAAAGCCGGACGTCGCCGCGCTGCGCACGCGCCTGGCGGATTACGAAGCACTGGTGAAGGAGATGCAGACCGCCGGCATCGGCAAGGACGACCCGATGTGGGGCCCTGTGCAGCGCTCGGCCGACACGCTTATCCGCAAGGCCGGCCGTGGCATCGAACGCATTGAGCAGGGCAAACCGATCAGCGCGGAAGGCCTGGCTGCGGAGCGCAAGGCTTCGGGCAGCTGGCTCACCTCGGCCCCGGAAGGCGCGCAGTCGGACATCCTGGACGCGTACAACGACCTGGTGGCCACCAGCAACCGCATGCATTGACGGTCGGGTGGGGGGGGTGCGGACCATTGGTCCGCACTGCGCAGGTTCTCACCCACGCATGGCGTGGATCTACGTATTGAACGTATCCGGCAGGGCACTGCCGCACCGGCGACAATGGCGCGCGTCGGGTTCGTGGCCTTCCAGGCCACAGTGCGGGCAGCCGCGTGCATCCCGGCGCGCGGCATGCTCGGCATCGCGCATGGTGTTGGCCAGTTCGGCGGTGTAGATGCCGGTCGGCACCGCGATGATGCTGTAGCCGATCAGGATCAGCACCGAGGTCACGAAGCGGCCGAGCACGGTCTGCGGCACGATGTCGCCGAAGCCCACCGTGGCCATCGTCACCACCGCCCAGTACATGCTGCTGGGGATGCTGGTGAAGCCGTGGTTGGGCCCTTCGATCACGTACATCATCGTCCCGGCGATGATGGTGATGGTGATCACCGTGAACAGGAACAGCAGCACTTTGCGGCGGCTGCGCCACAGCGACTCCATCAGCACGCCGCTTTCTTCGATGTAGCGGGTCAGCTTGAGGATCCGGAACACCCGCAGGATGCGCAGCGCGCGCACCACCAGCAGGCTCTGCGCGCCGGGGATGAACAGCGACAGGTAGGTCGGCAGGATCGAGGCCAGATCGATGATGCCCCAGATGCTGAACGCGTAGCGCAGCGGGCGTTTGACCACCACCAGCCGCAGCAGGTATTCGGCAGTGAACAGGAGCGTGAAGCCCCATTCGAGCACATACAGCCAGTCCGCGTAGGCCGCGTGGAAGCGCTGCACGCTGTCGAACATGACCACCACCACGCTGGCGATGATCGCGTAGACCAGCAGCAGGTCGAAATTGCGCGAGGGCCGGGTGTCGTGGCGGTAGATGATGTCGAACCACTGGCGGCGCCAGCCGGACTCGGTGGCGGGGTTGAGCTGGGGGGCGGTGAACGGTCGCATGGCCCGCATTGTGCCCCACCGGCCCAAAGCGCGAGAATGGGATCTTTCCCGAGCCCCCGACCGCCATGACCGCCGCTGCCACCGATCCGCTGTTGTCCCTGTCGCATTACTACCTGCCGGTCTACAAACCGCGCCAGGTGGTGCTCGAGCGCGGCCAGGGCGCCCGCGTCTGGGACACCCAGGGCCGCGAGTTCATCGACCTGGCCGCCGGCATCGCCGTGTGCGGCCTGGGCCACCACGATCCGGACCTGACCGCGGCCCTGATCGAGCAGGCCGGCAAGCTCTGGCACACCAGCAACGTGTTCTACAGCGAACCGCCGCTGCGCCTGGCCGAAGAACTGGTCACCGCCTCGCGCTTCGCCGAGCGCGTGTTCCTGTGCAATTCCGGCGCCGAAGCGAACGAAGTGGCGATCAAGCTGGTCCGCAAGTGGGCCTCCTCGCTGGGCCGCCCGGCGCACCAGCGCGTGATCGTGACCTTCCGCGGCAGCTTCCACGGGCGCACCCTGGCCGCGGTGACCGCCACCGCCCAGCCGAAGTACCAGGAGGGCTACGAGCCGCTGCCCGGTGGCTTCCGCTATGTCGATTTCAACGATGAGGTGCAGCTGGAGACCGCGATGGCCGCCGGCGATGTCGCCGCGGTGATGCTCGAGCCGATCCAGGGCGAGGGCGGTGTGATGCCGGCCAAGCCGGGCTTCCTGAAGCGCGTGCGCGAGCTGTGCGACCAGCACAATGCCCTTGTCGTGCTCGATGAGATCCAGGTCGGCATGGGCCGCACCGGCACCCTGTTCGCGCACTGGCAGGACAACATCACCCCCGACATCGTCACCCTGGCCAAGGCGCTGGGCGGCGGCTTCCCGATCGGCGCGATGCTGGCCGGCCCGAAGGTCGCCGAGGTGATGCAGTTCGGCGCGCACGGCACCACCTTCGGCGGCAACCCGCTGGCGGCTGCGGTGGCCCGCGTGGCACTGCGCAAGCTGTCCTCGCCCGAGATCGCGCACAACGTCAGCCGCCAGTCGCAGGCGCTGCGCGATGGCCTGGGCAGGATCAACGACGAGTTCAAGGTGTTCAGCCAGGTCCGCGGCCGCGGACTGATGCTGGGCGCGGTGCTGGACAAGGACTTCGCCGGCCAGGCCGGGCCCATCCTGGACCACGCCGCCGACCACGGCCTGCTGACCCTGCAGGCCGGCCCGGACGTGCTGCGCTTCGTGCCGTCGCTGAACATCACCGATGAAGAAATCGCCGAAGGCCTGAAGCGGCTTCGCGCAGCGGTCGCCTCGTTCATCGCGTCGCGCTAGCCAATGGCGGTAGAGCCGACCGTTTCATGACCTTGCCGAACGCGCGGCTGTCGGTCGCGGTCTCGGCCTGCAGGCCTGCCTGCCGCGCACCGCGCACGTTGACGAACAGGTCATCGACGAACAGCGTGCGCTCGGCGCGCGCGCCCAGCCGTTCCACTGCGCGGGTGAATATCGCCGGGTCCGGCTTGCGCCCGCCCAGTGCACCGCTGCACAGGATGCGGCCGTGCAGGGCATCGGCCAGGGTCGGCAGCAGCAGCGGAATCGTCCGTGCCATCAATTCGCCGTTGTTGGTCAGGATCGCGATCGGCAACGTCCGGGCGATCCGTGCCACGCGTTCGATGACCCCTGCTTCCGGTGCGCACGCCGCGATGCGCGCCGCCTGCCACTGCGCGATGCTGATCGTGGTCCGCAGCGCTTCACCCAGTTGCTCAAGGTACGCGTCCGTCGCCATGCCGCTGTCGTAGGCGCGCTCCAGTCCACTGTCGAACAGCGCCGCCTGCACCTGCGCCGCACTGCAGCCGATGCCCGCGGCGAGATGGCGCACGCGCAGATGCCGGGCATAGCGCACCAGCACGCCATCGAAATCCAGCAGCAGGCACTCGATCGCAGGGGGCATCGGAGAAGTCTCGTCCAGGTCCAAGGCTGACCGTAACCCAGCCGGGGGCTGCGCTGCGACATCGCGTCGCACGTCGCCTGCACGGGCGGTCACTAGAATCGCGGGGACTGTTCGATGGAGATCGCCTTGAAACTGCTTGCCCCCGTGTTGCTCGCCGGCCTGATGCTGGCCCCGGCCGCCCATGCGCGTGTCTGCGCGATCGCCCTCGACAGCACCGACCAGATGAGCTTCAGCCAGAAGGAACTCAAGGTTGCGGCGGACTGCACCCAGGTGAAGCTGACGCTGCGCCACACCGGCAAGCTCGCCGCGACCGCGATGGGCCACAACTGGGTGCTGACCCGCACGGCCGATTATCAGCCGGTGGCGATGGCCGGCATGCGCGCGACGTTGGCCGACAGCTACCTGCCCAAGGGCGATGCACGCGTGCTGGCGCATACGGCGGTGATCGGCGGTGGGCAGACCACCAGCGTCACCTTCTCCACCGCCAAGCTGACCAAGGGCGGCGACTACACGTTCTTCTGCTCGTTCCCGGGCCACTTCGCGATGATGAAGGGCCGCTTCGTGTTCGGTTGAATAACAGGGACGGAGGTGGTTATTAATTACCTCCGTCCCCGTTTTTGTCACCGTTTTTGTCAGCCTTTCACGACCTTGAAGGCTTCGCGCGCTGCCTCGAGCGTCGCATCGATGATCGCGTCGTCGTGGGCGCTGGACAGGAACCCGGCCTCATAGGCCGACGGCGCCAGGAACACGCCGCGCTCCAGCATCGCGTGGAAGAAGGTGTTGAACGCGGCGATGTCGCAGGCGGTCGCCTGGGCGTAGGTCTCCACCTTCTGATCGGTGAAGAACAGGCCGAACATCGCGCCGACCTGGGTCGTGGTCACGGCAACCCCGGCCTCGGCGGCGGCGGCTTCCAGCCCGGTGCACAGGCGTGCCGCCGCGGCGCCCAGGCGGTCATGGAAGCCCGGTTCCTGCACCAGCTCCAGCATCGCCAGGCCGGCGGCCATCGCCACCGGATTGCCACTCAGGGTGCCGGCCTGATAGATCGGGCCCGCCGGGGAAATCTGCGACATCAGCTCGCGGCGACCGCCGTAAGCGCCCACCGGCATGCCGCCGCCGATGATCTTGCCGAAGGTGGTCAGGTCCGGGGTCACGCCGTAATGCGCCTGCGCACCGCCGAGGGCCACGCGGAAGCCGGTCATCACTTCATCGAAGATCAGCACCGTGCCGTACTGCGTGCACAGCGCGCGCAGGTGCTGCAGGTAGCCCTCGCGCGGCGGAATGCAGTTGGCGTTGCCGACCACCGGTTCGATGATCAGGCCGGCGATGTGCTCGCCCTGTTCGGCGAACAGCGCCGTGGCCGCATCGAAATCGTTGTACGGCAGGGTCAGGGTGAGTTCGCTCAGGCCTGCGGGAACGCCCGGCGAGGTGGGCACGCCCAGGGTCAGCATGCCGCTGCCGGCCTTGACCAGGAACGAGTCGCCGTGGCCGTGGTAGCAGCCTTCGAACTTGACGATGCGGCTGCGGCCGGTGGCGCCGCGCGCCAGACGGATCGCCGACAGCGTGGCCTCGGTCCCGGAGTTGACCATGCGCACCATCTCGCAGGACGGTACCAGCCGGGTCAGGGTCTCGGCCATGGTCACTTCGGCTTCGCAGGGCGCGCCGAACGACAGGCCGTTGCCGATCGCCTGCTTGACCGCCTGGCGCACGGCGGTGTGGTTGTGGCCGACGATCATCGGGCCCCAGGAGCCGACGTAATCGATGTAGCGGTTGTCGTCCACGTCATACAGATAGGGGCCATCGGCGCGCTTGACGAAGAACGGCTCGCCGCCGACCGACTTGAACGCGCGCACCGGCGAGTTGACGCCACCCGGCAGCAGCTTCTGGGCGCGGGTGAACAGGGCGTGGGACTGGTCGTGGTTCATGGAGTGTCCTGGGTCTTACGGAAACTGGGCGAGGAAGGCGCGCTGGGCGGCAACCGGGTCGGGGGCGGCGAAAATGCCGCTGACCACGGCCACCAGGTCGGCACCGGCCGCGATGATGGGACCCACATTGTCCGGGCTGAGCCCTCCGATCGCCACCCGCGGCACGCCCAGTGCGGCGCTTTGCCGCAGCAGGTCCGGCGTGGCACGGCTGGCGGTGACCTTGGTGGTGGTGGGGAAGAACGCGCCGAAGGCCACATAACTGGCGCCTTCGGCCACGGCACGCGCGGCATTGGCCAGCTGGTCGTAGCAGGACGCGCCGATGATGGCGTCGGACCCCAGCAGGGCACGCGCCGCGCCGATGTCGCCGTCGGTGCCGCCCAGGTGCACGCCAGCGGCGCCCACGGCATGGGCCAGCGCCGGGTCGTCATTGATGATCAATGGCACGCCGTGCTGCCCGCACAGCGCCTGCAGCGCGGTCGCCTGCTGCAGGCGCAGGGCGGCATCGGCGGTCTTGTTGCGGTACTGCAGCCAGGTCGCGCCGGCCGCCAGCAGCGGCGCGGTGCGCGCCAGCAGCCGCGCGGTATCGGGCTCGTCGGGGGTGATGAGGTAGACGCCGCGGGGCGGCGTGGGGGCTGAAGCGTGATTCATCAATGGCTACCGGTAGCGCAACGGGAGTGGGACAATGACCACTGTCAGCTCCTGTCCCGCCGTGATTATCCGATGACCGACGCTACCGCCACCACCTTCCGCACCTGGATGTGCGTTGTCTGCGGCTTCCTGTACCGGGAAGAAGACGGGCTGCCGGAAGAGGGCATCGCCCCCGGCACGCGCTGGGAGGACATTCCCGATACCTGGACCTGCCCGGACTGCGGCGTGACCAAGGATGATTTCGAGATGGTCGAAGTCGACTAAAGCACGACCGGGCGCCCGGCGAGCATCACGGCGCCCTCAGTGCAGGCGCGGCACCGCGCCACCGAGCCCGACCAGCTTCTCGCGCACGAACTGGGCGTCGCTGGCCTTGGCATTGCGCTTGAGGTACAGCCCCAGGTCGCTGCGCGCGCCGGCCTCGTAGTCCAGCTGCAGGTAGGCCATGCCGCGATCGCGCAGGGCGTCGTCCTGCTCGGGCGCCAGCTTCAGCAGGCGGTCGGCACTGCGCGCGGCGCGGTCCCATTCCCCCCGTTCGACGTACACGCCATGCAGGTTGCGCAGCATCCGCATCAGGATCGCGCGTGCCGGGGCCGGGTCCAGGATCTGCGCCAGCACGTCGTCGTCGGGCACTTCACCGCCCAGGTGCGAGCGCGCGCGTTCGCGCAGTTCCTCCACGCCCAGGGGGCGGCCGCCGTTGAACGGATCCATCACCAGCACGCCGTCGTTGAGCGGCAGGCGCACCAGGAAGTGGCCGGGGAAGGACACCCCGTCCAGCGGGATGCCGAGCCGTCGGGAGACTTCCATCTGCACCAGTGCCAGCGAGATCGGGTTGCCCAGGCGGCGTTCGAAGACCTGGTTCAGATAGCTGTTGCGCGGGTCGTAGTACTCGCCGTGGTCGCCGCTGTAGCCCAGCTCGTCAAACAGGTGGCGATTGACCGCTGCGATCTTCAGCGGCCACATGTCGATCGTGGCGATCTCGGTGCGCAGGTGGTCGGCGTGGCTCTGCAGGACCGCGTCGTAGACGGCAGGGTCCAGGTCCGGGTATTCGTCCCGGGCGATCAGCAGGGCGGTCGGCAACAGAGGCAGCGCCTCGTCGTCCAGCTCGGCCAGTGATTCCCACGTCGGCAATGTGATCTGCCCCTGCATGGGACAAGACTGGCGACAAACGCGCCGCGATTCAAGGGCGCGGCGCGTTTATCGGGGCCGTTTTACTTGTCGTCGGCGATGCCGGGGCCGAACTTCAGTTCGGTGCCGTCTTTCAGCGCCATCTTCTCGGCCTGCCCGGCGTTGAGTTCCAGCACGTAACGGGCCGGCTCGCTGCTGGGGTAGGGCGGGCAACGATCGCCGGCCGAGCACGGCGGCACGTCGCGCTGCTGGCTGACCAGGCGACGCTGCGCATCGAAGTACAGGATGTCCAGGGCGATCTTGGTGTTCTTCATCCAGTACGCCTGCAGCTCTTCGCGTTCGTGGATGAACAGCATGCCGTGGTCGTCCGGCATCTGGTCGCGGAACATGAGGCCGCGGGCGCGGGTGTCATCGTTGGTGGCCAGTTCAACGTGGTAACGGTTGCCGTCCAGTTCCACCCAGTGACGGGCGTTGGTGCTGGCGCAGCCGGCGAGGGTCAGCAACAGGAGCAGGGGCAGCAGGCGCAGCAGGGACATGGGAGTGCCTCGTTGGGGCGGCCGTCGCGGGCGACGGCCACGGGATCAGATCACGATCGGCGGTTCACCGCCCACGATCACCACATCGGCCGGACGGCGTGCGAACAGGCCGACGCTGACCACGCCCGGCAGCTGGTTGAGCTCGCGCTCCAGCTTCACCGGATCGGTGATTTCCAGATGGTGGATGTCCAGGATCACGTTGCCGTTGTCGGTGACCACGCCCTCACGCCACGCCGGCTGGCCGCCGGTCATGTCCATGATGCGGCGGGCGACCAGGCTGCGCGCCATCGGGATCACTTCCACCGGCAGCGGGAACTTGCCCAGCACCTTCACCTGCTTGCTCGGATCGATGATGCACACGAAGCGCTCGCTGGCCTCGGCGATGATCTTCTCGCGGGTCAGCGCGGCGCCGCCGCCCTTGATCAGGTTCTTGTTGCCGTCGCACTCGTCGGCGCCATCCACGTACAGCGACAGGGTGCCGGTGTGGTTGAGCTCGAACACCTCGATGCCGTGCTGCTTCAGGCGTGCGGTGCTCTGGTCCGAGCTGGACACGGCGCCCTTGATGCGGTGCTGGATCCTGGCCAGGGCGTCGATGAAGTAGGCGACGGTGGAGCCGGTACCGACCCCGACGATCATGCCGTCTTCGACGTATTCAATGGCTTTTTCAGCGGCCAGGCGCTTGGCTTCGGACATGGCGGGCAACTCTTGGAGGAAAGGGGGTCAGTGCTTTTCCAGCGACAGCAGCAGCTTCCACTGCGCGGCGGTCACCGGGAGGATGGAGAGGCGGTTGCCGCGCGCGGTCAACGGGAACCCTTCGCCCAGCGCATCGGCGTGCAGCTTGATCTCGTCCAGCGAAATGGTGTCGCGCAGTTTGCGTTCGAAGGCGACGTCCACCAGCATCCAGCGCGGTTCTTCGCGGGTCGCCTTGGGATCGTAGTAATCGGATTTGGGATCGAACTGGGTGTCGTCCGGGTAGGCCTCGCTGGCCACCGTGGCCAGCCCGACAATGCCCGGCACCTTGGTGTTGGAGTGGTAGAACATCACCCCGTCGCCGACCTTCATGCCGTCGCGCATGAAGTTGCGCGCCTGGTAGTTGCGCACGCCGTTCCAGGGCTCGCGGCCTACGCGCTGCAGATCATCGATGGAAAAGGCGTCCGGTTCGGACTTCATCAGCCAGTAGCGCTTGCGTGCGGTCATGCGGAGTCTTTGATTACTGTAGGTGCCGACCATTGGTCGGTACGCAGACAAGGGTGGAGACGTCGGTGCAGATCGCATCCACCGCGACGTCCCACGGTTGCACCGGCAGGTCATCGACCTGCTGGACCGAGAAGCCGACCCCGACCAGCCACGGCGGCGCCGGGCGCTGGTGGCGGAATGCGAAGCTGCGATCATACCAGCCGCCTCCCATGCCGAGCCGGCGGCCCTGTGCGTCGAAACCGACCAGCGGCGCCACGACCAGGGCCATCTGTTCCGGCGCGAGCGTGTCGTCCAGCGCAACCTCGGGTTCGGGGATGCCGAAGCGGTTGGTAGTCAGCGCCTGCCCCGGGCGCCACGGCGCGAAGCGCAGCGTTTTCTCATGCAGCACCGGCAGGCAGTAGGTGAGCCCGGCGGGCAACTGCATCTGCCAGCGGTGCAGTGCGATTTCGCCATCCATCGCCCAGTAGCCGGCGACGTGGCCCTGCGTGGGCGCGAAAGGAAGGGAGAGCAGGCCATCAGCCAGATGTTCGGCGGCGGCCAGGCGCACGGCGGCGGGGAGATCACGGCGGCGTTGGCGCAGCTGCTGGCGCAGTGCGGAGCGCGGGTCGGTCATGCCTGGGTCCGGAGCGTGCGGGGGAAGCGGATAAAACAAGAGCGACGTCCCAAGGGAACGCCGCTCTTGCTGGAATATTGCATTCTCCGCCGTGACGATGCATGCGAAACGACCTTGAACCCGGGGTTCAAGTGGGTACGCTGGGGTTCCATCGGGCTTCCCGCTACAAGGCGGACTTGCACTCCCGGCGCCGTCGCGCACCCGTGGTCGTAATTAAGGGACAAGGCGAATGTTTGCACACGCCGTCGTTCACAGCAGAGAACGCGACGAGGATTATAGCCCTCTTGTGCGATTCGACCAGTCCGTTCGTCGGTCGGATTGCACGTCAATTCAGATCGATGAAGGCCACGCGATGTACTTGTGCAATCGGCCATCGCGTGGAACCCATCGTGGATCACCCTGCGCCGTCGAAGGCGCGATCCAGGCGGCGGTTCAGATCGCCCAGGGTCTGCTGCAGCGCGATCGCCTGGCGGGCGTGCTCATCGCGCAGCTGCTGCAGTTCGTGGGCCAGGTTCAGCGCGGCCAGCACCGCGACCCGGTCGACCGCGGCCATCCGGTTGCTGCCGCGGATCTCGCGCATCTTGGCGTCGAGCAGTCGGGCGGCGGCGGTCAGGCTCTCGCGTTCCTCCGCGCCCACGCCCACTGTGTATTCACGATCCAGGATGCGGACACTGACCGGTTCGGTCTGGCTCATGTGTGCTGCTCCAGGGATTTGAGGCGGGTGATCATCGCTTCGACCCGGGAGCGGGCCTGTTCGTTCTTGGCCAGCAGCTGGGAGCGTTCGGCGACCAGCTGTTCCTGCTGGTGGCGCAGGCTGCGGTTCTCGTCGGCCAGGCGCTGGTTGCGCTCCAGCAACGCCTCCACCCGGGCGGCGAAGGCCTGCAGTTGGGCGATGGCATCGGCGGGTTCCATGTCCGGCACGATAGGCAAGGGCGGATGGGGCGGTCAAGCGAATATTGACGGGGCCTGCGGGCGGTCGGCTCCGGGGCACCGGGGCAGGGCCCGGTGGCAGCCACCGCAACCCGGTGGACACGGGTGGATTGCTACACTGTGGCGCTCACAAACCGTAGCCCCAAGATGACCGAACTCCCGAGTGTCGACGACGTAAACCAGGCCAGCCAGGCCCTGGGCCTGGGCGCCAGCGCCGCTGAACTGCACGGCGGCCTGTGCGGCTGGCTGTCCGCCGGCGGTGCGCCGGTGCGTGAATGGCCGGCCCGCGTGCTGGCCGATGACAACCTGCCGACCCCGGCCGAAGGCGACGCGCTGTCGCGGCTGCTCGATGCCAGCGTGGCGCAGCTGGAAGACCGCGACTTCGCGTTCGAGCTGCTGCTGAGCGATGCCAGCGACACCGCGGCGCAGGCCGATGCGCTGTTCACCTGGGCGCGCGCGTTCCTCGGGGGCTTCGGGCTCGGCTCGGGCCAGAACCGCCCGGCGCTGTCGGAAGAGGGCGACGAGGCCCTGACCGATCTGGCCAAGCTGGCCCAGGCCTCCAGCGAAGACTTCGAAAGCGGCAACGACGATGACGAAGACGCACTGGCCGAGATCGAGGAGTTCATCCGCGTGGCGGTGCTGCTGCTGCACGGTGACTGCGTCATGGCCGCGCGCCATCGGCAGCGCCTGAACTGAGATGGATATCCGGCAGCTGACCGGCATCTCCGCCGCCGAATACACGCGTCGTCGCCAGCAGTTGATGGAAATGGCCGGCGATGACGCGATCCTGGTGCTGCCGGCCGCGTCCGAGCGGGTGCGCAGCCTGGATACGCATTATCCGTTCCGCCAGGACTCGGACTTCTGGTACCTGAGCGGCTTCCCGGAACCGGAGGCCGTGCTGGTCCTGATTCCGGGCCGCCGCCATGGCGAGGTGATCCTGTTCTGCCGCGAGCGCGACGCCGACCGCGAAGCCTGGGATGGCGCGCGTGCCGGCCAGGAAGGTGCGGTGTCGCAGTACGGCATGGACGACGCCTACCCGATCGACGATCTGGACGACATCCTGCCCGGCCTGCTGGAAGGGCGCTCGCGGGTGTACTACCACTTCGGTCGCGATGCCGAGTTCGATCTCAAGCTGATCGGCTGGGTCAACCGGGTGCGCTCGCAGGTGCGCCATGGCGCGCAGCCGCCGCATGAATTCCTCGAGCTGGGCCACCTGCTGCACGAGCAGCGGCTGTTCAAATCGACCGCGGAAATCGCGGTGATGCAGCGCGCCGCCGACATCAGCGTGCAGGCCCACCGTGCCGCGATGCATGTGGCGCGGCCGGGCATCCACGAGTACGAACTGCAGGCCGACCTGGAGCGTGTGTTCCGTGCCAATGATGCGTGCGCGGCCTACAGCAGCATCGTCGGTGCCGGTGCCAACGGCTGCATCCTGCATTACCGCGACAACAATGCGCGCTCGCACGATGGCGATCTGGTCCTGATCGATGCCGGTGCCGAGTACCGCGGCTACGCCAGTGACATCACCCGTACCTTCCCGGTCAACGGCCGCTTCACCGCCGAGCAACGCGCGCTGCATGACCTGGTCGGTGCGGCGCAGGCGGCGGCGCTGGCCCAGGCCCGCCCGGGCAACGCCTATGAAGCCGGCCACCTGGCCGCGGTGGAGACCCTGACCGAAGGCCTGCTGCGGCTGGGCCTGCTCAAGGGCACGCTGGAAGAGAACATCGCCGAAGCGCATTACCAGCGGTTCTACCGGCACAAGACCGGGCACTGGCTCGGCCTGGACGTGCACGACGTCGGCGATTACCGGCTGGCCGGGGATTCGCGGATGCTGGAGCCCGGCATGGTGTTCACCATCGAGCCGGGCCTCTATGTCTCACCGGACGACCGCAGCGTGGAAGCGCGCTGGCGTGGCATCGGCATCCGCACCGAAGACGACGTGCTGATCACCGAGGACGGCCATCAGGTGCTGACCGCTGCGTTGGCACGCAGTGCCGATGAGATCGAAGAAGACATGGCGAAGCGCTGATCCGCTTCACGGTAGAGCCACCCCATGGGTGGCTGCGCGGTGCGTGACGAAGGCACCGGTGGCCGTGCGGCGCATCACACCGGTAGTGCCGGCCGCTGGCCGGCTCCTCATGAAATCCAGGCATCGTGAGGAGCCGGCC